>JAEZRL010000068.1 GCA_023440945.1 Bacteroidota bacterium | reverse complement strand
GGATGGAAGTTATACCGTTACCATCAATGAAGGAATTGATAATGCATGGAATAATAAACTGGATAAAAAGTTTTCATCGAACATCTTTTTTGAGAACCGCTTGCCTTCCGTAAAAATCCAGGGACGCGGTGTGATACTACCGAACAGCAGTGGAAAGTTAATATTGCCTTTTACCGCGGTTAATTTGAAAGCGGTTGATGTTTCCGTGATAAAAGTTTATGAAACAAATGTTGCGCAGTTTTTACAGGTGAATGATCTTAACGGCGAGCAGGACTTGAGAAGAGTTGCAAAACCTTTGGTACAGGCAACTTTGCATCTGGATGATGATAAAAACCTTGACCTGCATAAGAAGAACCGTTTTTCGCTTGATATTGACAAATACATCAAAACAGAACCCGGCGCATTATACAGGGTGTTTATCGGTTTCAGACCGGAATATTCTGTTTATACCTGTGATTCTTTAGCAAAAGGAGATAAGGATGATGAAGATTATTATTATGAAAGCAGCAACGATGATATAGATGGCGATAACGGTTTCTGGAATCGTTACGACAATTATTATCATTACGGTTACAACTGGCAGCAAAGAAATAACCCGTGTTCACGCTCTTATTATAACAGGGAGAGGTTTGCCGGAAGAAATATTTTATCAACCAATATCGGTCTTACCGCGAAACGTGGCGTAAACAATAATTTGTTTATCGCCGTAAATGATCTGCTTAGTACGCAGCCAATTAGCGACGTGAGTTTGCGTGTGCTTGATTACCAGTTACAGGAAATTGTTTCAACCATTAGTTCTGATCAGGGCACTGCAACAGTTGAGTTGAAAAGAAAACCCTTTTTATTGGTTGCAGAGAAAGACAAACAGAAAAGTTATTTGAAACTGGATGATGGAAGCAGTTTGCCTTTAAGCCGTTTTGATGTGGATGGAGAGGAAGTGAAGAACGGTATCAAAGCTTTCATTTTTGGTGAAAGAGGTGTATGGCGGCCCGGTGACAGTTTGTTCCTGAGTTGTATAATCAATGATGAAGAAAACAAATTACCACAGGATCACCCGATAGAAATGGAACTGATATCTCCACGCGGACAACTGTATAAAAGACTTGTACAAACAAATGCCGACAACGGTTTTAACGTATTCAGAACGGTAACAGATGCCGATGCGCCAACAGGCAACTGGTTGTGCAGGGTGAAGGTCGGCGGCGCTTCTTTTGAAAAGAAACTGAAGATAGAAACGGTTATGCCCAACCGTTTAAAGATCGATCTTAGTTTTCCCTCAGAAACATTGGGTAAGAATGCAGATGTAAGCGGAACGTTAGCTGCAAAATGGTTGTTCGGTGCAACGGCGCAGAATTTAAAAGCAAGAGTAGATGCACAGTTATATAAAAGAAAGACTTCTTTCCCCGGTTTTAAAGATTATGTGTTTGATGATCCGACTGCTTCTTTCACACCACAATCCAAAACAATTTTTGATGGAACGCTAAGTGCGGAAGGAACGGCGAGCATCAATCCATCTTTTAATATTAACGAAGATGCGCCGGGACAACTGCTTGCTAATTTAATGGTGAAAGTTTTTGAACCGGGTGGCAATTTTAGCGTAGATAATATTTCCATGCCTTACAATCCTTATTCGTCTTATGTTGGCGTGCATGCACCTGAAGGAGATAAAACCTGGGGCTTTCTTGAAGCTGGTAAAACACATCGCTTCGATATTGCAGATGTGGATACAAAAGGAAATCCGGTTAAGGGAACATCATCACTCGAAATCCAGTTATATAAAATTCAATGGCGCTGGTGGTGGGATAACACAGGTGATGAATTAAGCAACTTCACACAGGATGAATACAATAAACTGGTAAAAAAAGATACTATCAGCATAACCAATGGCAAAGGATATTATAACGTTCATATTGATGATGCAGACTGGGGAAGATATCTCATCTTAATAAAAGACAAAAGAAGTGGTCATACCACGGGTTCCGTGTTTTATGTGGATGATTACAGTTGGCAAAGCAGGAGTGATAACAACGATCCTTCTGCGGCAGCCATGTTATCTTTCACTTCGGATAAAGAGAAGTATAACGTAGGCGATAATATACAGTTAACCATTCCTTCTTCCAAAGGTGGCAGGGCTTTGATAAGCATTGAATCCGGAAGCAAAGTTTTACAAACGTTTTGGGTGAATTCAGCGCAGGGACAAACAAAATTTTCTTTCAAAGCAACGAAAGAAATGTCGCCGAATATTTATGTAAATGTGAGTTTGATACAACCACATGCGCAAACAATAAACGATCTTCCAATAAGAATGTATGGCGTTATCCCGGTGTTTGTGGAAGATAAAAATACCGTGTTGAATCCCGTGATAAAAATGGCTGATATTATCCGTCCTGAAGTAAATAATTCCATCACAGTTTCAGAAGCAAACGGCAAAAGCATGACGTATGTAATTGCTTTAGTGGATGAAGGCTTGCTTGATCTTACGCATTTTAAAACACCTGATCCGCACACCAGCTTTTTTGCCAAAGAAGGTTTGGGTGTGAAAAGCTGGGATCTGTACGATTATGTTATTGGTGCATGGGGCGGTGAACTGGAGAGAATATTAACGATTGGCGGGGATGCCGAAGCAGAACTTGCATCCAAAACAAGAAGAGCAAATCGTTTCAAACCGGTTGTTCAGTTTTTGGGACCATTTACTACCAACGGGAGCAGTAAAACGCACCATTTTACTTTGCCTGCTTACCTGGGAAGCATAAGAGCGATGGTTGTTGCAGCCGGAGATAACGCTTATGGCATGGCAGAAAAACCGGTTGCGGTAAAAAAACCTTTGATGCTGCTTACAACCTTACCAAGAGTATTAGCGCCGACCGAAGAAATAAAAATTCCGGTTACTGTTTTTGCTACACAGAATAACCTGCAGAATGTTAAGCTTACACTGCAATCGAATCCTTTTATTCAAGCTACCGGCTCGCAGAATATAACCTTTACACAACCGGGAGAACAAACGGTTTATTTCACCGCGAAAGTGAAAGAGAACAAGGGTATCGGTAAAATAAATATTGCTGCGACAAGTGGAAATGAGAAAGCATCATCAGAAACAGAAATAGACATCCGCAACCCGAATCCTTATACAACTCAAACGACCGAAACGACATTGCAACCGGGCCAATCATGGAGTGGTTCTGTTGCAATGATCGGTGATGCATCTGCAAGCAAAGCAGTTGTGGAAGTTTCCGCAATTCCTTCCATGAACTTAGAGCAACGGTTAACTTTCCTAATTCAGTATCCGCATGGTTGTATTGAACAAACTGTTTCATCCGTTTTTCCGCAGTTGGTATTGAATCAATTGACAGATTTAAATGACAAGCAAAAGGCAACGATTGATAAAAACATCAAAACAGCTATTCAGAAAATTCAGAATTTTCAGACAAGAGAAGGCGGTTTCAGTTACTGGCCAAATGATGCAACAACCGATGAATGGAGCAGCAGTTATGCAGGTCATTTTTTACTGGAAGCAACGGCAAGGGGTTATATTGTTCCTCAATCTGTTTTGCAACAATGGAAAACCTATGAGCGAAGCAAAGCACAGGCTTGGAATGTGATCACGGCGCCGTCGTATGGAAGCGATCTTTCACAGGCTTATCGCTTGTATCTATTGGCATTGGCAAAAACACCGGAGTTAGGCGCCATGAATCTTTTAAAAGAATTTAAATTCTTAACACCTGAAGCAAAATGGAGATTGGCGGCTGCTTACCAGTTGATCGGTCAATCGCAGGTTGCATTGCAACTTATTTCTAACCTGCCAGTTTCTTTTCCCGAACGTTCTTATCCCGGCTTTACTTTTGGCAGTGAACTTCGTGATCAGGCAATGGTGCTGGAAACGTTGACAATCATGAATCGCAAAGCAGAGGCTGGACAATTGGTAAGAACCGTTGCGGCAAAACTTTCGCAGGACAGATGGTACAGCACCCAAACAACGGCTTATGCATTAATTGCGATTGCAAAATATTCGGGTAATACAAATAATGAGCAGAAGATAAATGCCTTGGCAAGTATTAATAACAATAAGACAAACATCAGCACGAACAGCACTGTTTCGCAAACAAATATTGTATGGCAGAATGGAAAAGCGAATGTGCAGTTGAAGAACAACGGCAATAATGTTTTATATGTGAAACTTATTAACCAGGGCAAGCCTCTGAGCAATGAAACGATGCAGGTAAAAAATGATCCTGCTATATTGCGTGTGAATGTTTCTTATATTTCTATGACGGGGCAATCAATTGATCCTGCAAGCATAAAGCAGGGAACTGATTTTGTTGCTAAAGTAACCGTAACAAATCCGGGCAACAGGGGTATTTATAATGAAATGGCTTTATCGCAAATATTTCCGGGTGGATGGGAAATATTAAACACAAGATTGTACAACAGTGAGGGTGCCTATAAATCTTCTCCAAGTGATTACATGGACATTCGCGATGATCGTGTTTATTATTATTTTGATATCAAACCCAAACAAACGCTCACTTATTATGTGCAGTTGAATGCGGCCTATCCGGGCAAATTTATTTGGCCGGGTGTGTATTGTGAAGCAATGTATGATAATACAATTAGCGGTGGTGTTTCGGGTAAGAGGGTTGAGGTGGTGGAATGATAGATTTAATTTTTGAACCACAAGACACAAGGTGAAAGCAGAAGATTGATTGCACAGCAAAGATCAAAACGTTGAAGTGAGTGACACAACCAAAGTATAATAGTAGAACTATAGTCGGTCAACAAAAAATCTTACTGTTTGCTTTTGTTGAGGCTTAAAAATCCTCGTTTTGAAAACCCAATTTCATCTAAGATTTTCATCGCTTTAATAAGTTAGTGATACCTCTCATTTTCATTTCTTTGTTTGTTAAAAAAATTATCCTGCTCGGTTTCATTTGCTACTTTTGCATCCCTAATAACAGACAGGACAGACTTTATATATGATCAATATTACCTTGCCGGATGGCGCAGTTAAACAATATGAGGCCGG
>JAEZRL010000464.1 GCA_023440945.1 Bacteroidota bacterium | reverse complement strand
ACAAGTGCGTTCGGATTGGCAAGTGCATAACCATACTCAAAACCTAATACTGCATATTCACTCAACAGCGAATTATATATGCGGAATTTTTGCTGATCTTTTTTGAAGTGGTCAAGCCGATTATATTCCTGCGCGGTGTTCTCGTCCCTTATTACTGCATGGCGGTGACTAAAAGTACCTCGCTTAACATCCTGCCCGCTCATACGCACTGTTTTACCTTCCACTAACAATGAACTATAAGCAAGCAGTTCCGCTGTCGCCCAGTCAATTTTTTGTTCTGTTTGAAACAATTTTATTTTGTCCTGTAACAATTTTTCAACTTTCCGCAAAGGCTGAAAACCTTCAGGCCATTTCATCAAACCTTCGAATAGTGTTTTAAGTTCCTCTTCACTGATGGCGGTTTTTGGTGAAGATTCAAAATCCTGCGGAGTTGCTTTTCTTAAACTGCGCCACCATTCTTCCGGCGCCTGGTATTTATAAGGAAGGGGATTTTGTTTTATTTCGTCCAAACGTTCCTGCAAATCAGCCCAGAATTTTTTCTCCATTTCCTGCGCAAGATTCTGTACATCACCTTCGCCATGATTCTTCAAAAAGTTCACATATACTTCTCGTGGATTTGGATGCTTGTCAATCAAGGCATACAAATGTGGCTGTGTATATTTAGGATCATCGCCCTCGTTGTGACCATGACGACGATAACAAACCATATCGATAAAAATATCCGAATTAAACTCCCGACGGTATCTTGTTGCGATCTCTGCACATTTAACTACAGCTTCGGGATCATCTCCGTTTACATGAAACACCGGCGCCTGTATCATTGCCGCTATTGAAGTGCAGTAATCGGAGCTTCTTGCATCATCAAAATCGGTTGTAAATCCGATCTGGTTATTGATAACAAAATGAATAGTGCCACCGGTATAATAACCTTTCAGCTTACTCATTTGCAAAATCTCGTACACAACTCCCTGGCCTGCTACCGATGCATCCCCATGAATAAGAATCGGTAAGATTTTATCGTAATCAGAGTTGAATAAAACATCTGCTTTGGCACGTGAAAAACCTAACACCACAGGGTCAACCGCTTCGAGATGCGAAGGATTTGGCATTAATTTGAGATGGATATGCTTTCCACCGGGCGTAGTTACTTCACTGCCAAAACCCATGTGGTATTTAACGTCGCCACTGCCCATGGTTTGATCGAGTTTGGCTGTGCCTTCAAACTCGCTGAATATTTGTTCGTAGGTTTTACCAAGAATATTTGCAAGCACATTTAAACGTCCACGATGCGCCATACCGATAACCACTTCCTGCACGCCTTGTTCTGCTGAAGTATTGATAATGGTATCTAAAGCCGGGATAGTTGTTTCGCCGCCTTCAAGTGAAAATCTTTTTTGGCCGATATATTTTGTGTGGAGGAACTTTTCGAATATCACACCTTCGTTCAGTTTCTCTAATATTCTTTTCTTTTTATCAATGGAAAGAGGATGGCTGAAATTCTTTTCAACTTCATTTGTTATCCAATCTACTTTCTTTTGATCGCTTATGTATTTGAATTCAATACCAACATTGGAAGCGTACCATTGCTTTAAATGATCGAGAATGTTGCGCAAGGTAGTTGCGCCCAAGCCAATAAGTTTGCCTGCCTGGAAAGTTTTATCAAGGTCTTCTTCGCTTAAGCCAAAAAAACCAAGATCGAGATTAGCACCACGATCTTTACGTTCACGAATGGGATTTGTTTTTGCGATAAGATGCCCTTTGTTTCTGTATCCAAGAATAAGGCGGTACACTTTTATTTCCCGCATCCAGTCTTCTGCCGAAGGTGCTGATACCGGAGCAGCAGCTACAGACGTTCCGTTATAAGCACCATTTTGTTTGCCGTTAGCGACAGCAAAATCGAAACCTTCAAAAAACTTACGAAGTTCAGGCTCAACAGTTTCCGGGTTTTTAAGATAATCGTTATAAAGATTTTCGATGTAAGCCGGATGAGAATTTGTTATATACGAAAAGTCTTTCATGCAGTTTTATTTATCCTGTTCGAGATAAAGATACCATTTCGAATAATGTGTTCAAAAGCGATCTGAACGTTGAAGAGTGCGACGCAACGGAAGCTTTATTTTTATACCGGCGCCCGGCTCATAAAAAACTTATTCGGATGGGTTTGCAAATATCGTTTATAATAAGAAGAAAAGAATGAGGCTTTTTATAAAACTTAAGGAATATCTAAAGTTATTTGGAGGTGAAAGTAAACGGCAAAAATTTTTTCAGTAAATTTTATAATCTCACTTCAGACACCTACCTTTGCCGTCCTTCAAAAAAAGAAATTATGGCAAACCATAAAGCGACTAAGAAAGATATGCGTCAGGCTGCAAAACGCAGGGAAAGAAACCGTTATTACGGTAAAACTACGCGTAATGCTGTTCGTGACCTTAGAGCTACTACAGAAGAAAATGCATACGGTGAGAAGCTTCCTTTAACTATTTCTATGATTGATAAACTAGCTAAACGCGGCATTATTCATAAAAATAAAGCTAGCAATTTAAAAAGCAAGCTGGCAAAAAGAACCGCTGTAAAAACAGCTTAATTACGTATAAATTATTGGTACCGGCATTTTAAAAAATGCCGGTTTTTTTATTCCATCGATTTATTGAAGGTGATAGTGAAGCGGTTAAGGCCGTTATGAACGGAATAACTGATCATGCCTTTATGAAGAGACACAATACGCTGTACAATTGAGAGCCCTAAGCCAAAGCCCTTTTTCAACTGTGCATTTCCTCCGCGGAAAAAAGGGATAAACAGACGTTCCTGCTCTGCTTCGGATAAAAGTTTACCGTTGTTCTCAAAGTGGATATGAATTAGATTTCCTTCGGAATCAATAGTTAGCGCAACGGATTTATTTTCAGAATAATTATAAGCATTCTTTATAAGATTTATGAAAGCGGAACGCAGCAAAGAATCATTACCACGAATGGAAAGAAACAGTTCATCTTCGGGCATTTGAGAAAACTCCAGCGAAACATTGATATCAGGAAACATACGTTTAACCGTACCAAAAGTTTCGTAAAGAATTTCATCGAGACGTACCAAAGGCCATTCATTGGAATAATTCACCCGTTCATACTGTGAAAGCAGCAGCAGCGAATTAGTTAGTTCGATCATTTCGTGCTGATCTTCTTTCAAAGATTGCAAAACTTCTTTTGCTTCGGCTTGTGTAAGCTCTTTTCTTAATGCGGCTTCTGTTTGGGCAAACATAGTTGCAAGCGGCGTTCTTAATTCATGCGAAGCATGATGCACAAAACTTTTTTGCAGTTCGAAAGCTTTTTCAAGACGGTCGAGCATCTCGTTGAACTGAAAAGCAATTCTTGCATGTTCGCTATAGTGGATCTCACTTTTTGTAAATTTTACTCTTTCCTGCAGGTTGTTTTCTGATATCTGTTTAATTTGTTCACCCAATTCTATCAGCGGCTCGGTTATCTGTTTTACATAAATGAAGGAGAAAACTGCTATGATGATAATGCCGCCTGCAGCTACCATTCCTAATATCCACTGCAGATTATCTATTCTTTTTTCACCAAAACGATCATACGAGCAACTTATAACAAAACCGGCCGGTTCGCCCGGATTATTAAAGTAAAGCCCGATGCATTCTTTTTTTCCATCGCGGAAATAATATTCTTTAGAGGAAATGATCTTAGAAAGAAGCGAATAACTAATGCTTTTGTGCAAAGTATCCGGCTCCCTGTACAATACGCGATTATTTATGTCAAGGATCGTTACAGTATGATCAGGCAAACTGCTTGGATAATAGCTGTTAAGCTCTTGCCGGATACTGTTATCCTTGACCTTAATATTGTGATACGTTATATAAGTGTGGTAAGCATCTGCCCATACACGTTTTCGGAAATCATCTATACGTGTTCTTGCATAAAGTATGTAAATAACAAATACAGACGATACTAAAACGATGGCTACGAGCAGGCTAAATGAAAGTGAAAATTTTAGCCTTAAACTCATGAAATAACAGTTTCTCTAACGTAGTAACCGAAACCAGGTTTTGTATGAATGAGTTTTGCTTCAAAGGGTTTATCAATTTTATTGCGAAGGAAACTGATATA
>JAEZRL010000457.1 GCA_023440945.1 Bacteroidota bacterium | reverse complement strand
AAAGCCAGCCAACAAGCCATGATAACGTGTACGTAATTCCTTTTTCTATTCCCCGAAAAATAATGGGATAAATAGTAACAGCGCCTGCCCAAACAAAGCCAATTATAAATGGTTTAAGCCAGCCCTCGCTACGTAGATTGAGTTTGAATTTTGGAGAAAGAACAACACCATAATATAAACCTGCAACAACCGGAAAAGCAACAATGGATATCCATTCGATCAGCGATAAATGCAGAATGCCTTTGAAGTTGATAATGATAAGATAAAGCGTTATAACTGCAATAAGAATGGTATAAATTATCTGTGTGAAATAAGTTAAACGATAATTGTTAGCATACCATTCGGAGCGGGTGTTGTAGTAATGTTTTGCTTTTTGTTCACCAATATAAGCATGTGTATAATAAACAACTGTTCCTAAAAAAACAAGTATGTAATAAAGAAATGAATTAAGTGAAACATCCTGTTGCAAATTGGCTTCAACGGAAAGACCTACAGTGCAAAGACCATAAAAATAGTTACCGAAGAAAATAGAATATGCAAGCTTTTTAAGCAAAGCTTATCTTTTTATCAAGACAATTTCCGGCGAAGATATAGTATCGCTAACATTGTTTGCTTTATCTTTTAAAGCAAAACGAAATACACAACTATCGTTTATCGGGTTAGATGCAGTACCACATGCAGGCTCTTTGATAGCGGGGTAACCAAGGTTAACGCCATAAGCAAAAGTGATAATCATTTCACCTTTTGAATCTTTCACTTCGGGAACATCTGTTGGTATGGCATATAAACCGCTAAAGTTACTGCTGGAGCAGTTTCTTGTTATTTTTTCTATGTAAATAGAATCCTGTATGTCGCCTTCTTTATCTGTGTATTCAAGTTTAAATTGAATAGCCTGGTCTGGGTATAAAACGTTTGTGCTCACTGATTTGAATTTCAATTGAGGTACGGTATTGAATTTGTCTTTTGTACATGCTGCTAATCCAATCAATATTAAGCCTGCAATCAATAATTTTGCTTTCATTCTAAAGTGTTTCATGCCAAATTTAAACAAAACAAATCATCCTTTTAGTGTGCAGGAAAAGTTTGTTAACAATATTTTTAACGGATTGAAGTTTAAGGATTACGATGCGTTTTCTTTATGCAAGTTTCAGTATGAGTTTAATAAAGTTTACAAGGACTGGTGCAAGGTGCTAAACAAAGAGCCTTCAACTGTAAACGAGCTTACCGATATTGCATACTTGCCTATATCCTTTTTTAAAACGCATAAAGTTGTTTGCAGTGATTTTGAACCGGAAGTTGTTTTTACAAGCAGTGGCACCACGCAAAGTATCAGCAGCAAACATTTTGTGAAAGATGTAACCCTTTACAGGCAAAGTTTTATAAAAGCATTTGAACATTTTTATGGTGATATTGAAGAATGGTGCATTATTGGTTTACTGCCATCTTACTTAGAGAGAACTGGCTCATCTTTAATAATGATGGTTGAAGAAATGATACAATTATCAAATCATAAAAACAGTGGATTTTATTTGTATGAATTTGATAAGTTGTATGATGTTCTGAATGAAATGGAACGTTTGCAGCAAAAAACTTTACTGATAGGTGTAACGTTTGCGTTGCTTGATTTTGCAGAAACTTATTCCATGCAATTAAAGTATACAACCGTTATGGAAACAGGTGGCATGAAAGGCAGAAGAAAAGAATTAACACGACAGGAAGTGCACGAAATTTTAAAACGAAAATTAGGCATAACATCGGTTCATTCAGAGTATGGAATGACGGAATTATTAAGCCAGGCTTATTCAAAAGGAGAAGGAAAATTTTATTGTCCGTCGTGGATGAAAGTTTTGGTGCGTGATGAAGAAGACCCGTTAACAATAAAAGAAAGTGGACGTGGTGTTTTAAATATAATTGATCTAGCGAACATCTACAGTTGTTCTTTTATTGCAACAGATGATGTAGGAATTGTACATGAAGATGGCAGTTTCGAAGTTTTAGGAAGAAGGGATAACAGTGATATCCGCGGATGCAGTTTGTTAGTTGTATAAATTATTCGTGCATTACTAAATAGCTTTTATATTTGCGTCTCCTGCCCAAGTGGCGAAATTGGTAGACGCACTGTGTTCAGGTCGCAGCGTTCGCAAGGACGTGCTGGTTCGAATCCGGTCTTGGGCACTGGACAGCCTTGTAATAAGTTAATTTGCAAGGCTTTTTTTATTTTAGCAGGTCAAAAACAAACCTTTTTTCTGTTAACCAACAAGACGTCAATCTGTTATAGTTATCTTGCCCCTCCTAAAGAACATCAAGAAATCGTCCGCTGTGTTGAAGCTTTATTTCCAAGCTATGTTGTGTTTTTTAAGGATTTTATGGATCAAAAAATAAAATGCTTTCCATGAAATTATTTATCTGAGCTAAAAATAAATTCCGCAGAGTTCCATAGACATATATGAAAGCTCTGCGGATTTTAAGGAAAGGAATTGCACATCTTTAGCACCTCGAAAAGCAAAAAAAATTATTATTCGATCAGTTCTTTATTATTTTTTGCGTGTAAACTCTATTTTCCTTTCCTATAATTTTTAAAATATAAGCGCCGGTGGGAACATCAGCTATATTTAGAACATCGGCTGTAATATCATTCCATTTTTTAACAATGGTACCAGATTCGTTTACCAATTGTATGGCTTTTATCTGCTCATTCAATACCTGTAAATGCAAAAGATCGTTTACGGGGTTTGGACTAACAACAACGCTTTTATCTTTTGTTATTGCTTGAGAAATCAGCGGGGCTTCCGATGTTTTTTGTGCAGCATTGCTGGTAACAGGCGAGCAATACAATTGCCATGTGCCATTCCTCTCATCATGCCAAATGGGATAAGCTTTTCCTCCGTACGCTGTAATACCAATATAGTCACCTGCATAACCTGTTGCGAATAAATTATCATCTATTGGTTTTGTAATATGTGATACATCACTAACTTTTTGATTTTCCCATGTTGATCCTCCGTTTGAAGAATGAGCCACATACACATTTGTTGCATATTTTTTTATCTCATCAAAAGAGTCATATACAACCCAAACCTCGCCGGTAACATCATCAACAGCTATCCATGGGAAAAAATTCTGTTTGCCTTTTTGTATGCTGACGGTCTTGGGATCAGACCAACTTTTACCTTCATCATCAGAATATCTCACCTGTATGATCGCTTTTCCTACGTGATTTTGTTTGGTGGGATAGGTTACATAAATTCTTCCACGATGTTCGCCATTGCTTTTATCCACTGCCATGGCAGGAAAATCTGCGACTCTCGTATGGTTAAAAGTACCAACATCGGCAAAAGTTCTTATGCCATCATATTTAAATACAACTTTATAAGGTTTGAAAGAAATACCACCATTGTTTGAGCTTGTAAACCCTAAACCATCGGCCTGGTATGGGTATTGAGTAAAAGCGTGATCAGCCCAACAAACATATACTTGTCCATCAGGACCAGTTTGTACATTAGTGCCCTGACCAAATCCGGCTATTGATGTTCTTAGAATAAGGGGCGAAGAAAAAGTTATGCCTTCATTGGTACTTCTGTTAAAAAGAATTTCGCCATTGCCCACAGAGAAATCTGTCCATGCAGCATAAAAATTATTAGCATAAGGACTTGTTTTTGAATCGTCAGCAGCAGTCATCAGCTTATCAAATCCGAAGGTAAAATATTCAGCCCCATTTGCCTGGGCGCCGAAGGTCCAGGTATTGCCGCCGTTCCTCGATAACTGGAAAAGATATCCGTAAGTAAAATAAACATCATCGAAGTTAATGGTGGTTAACATCGCATTACCATCCGCAGCAAATGCTGTAGCAGGATCACCAAGGATCTCAGATTCCCCGGCATTTTGCAAAAAATCTGCACCGGACCATGATTTACCCCCATTTAAAGAAAAATAATATCCCTGGTTATACAAAATATCTCCGCCTGTAGCTCCAAGAAGTGTATTTGCACTTGCCACTAGATTATTAGGATTTGTTTTGTTTATGGAAATATGCACTTCTGATTGAATATTGGGAGACGGAAAAACCCTTACATCACGAGAATCGGTAATACATGAAGTTGATACATTTGCCTGGGTTGTGATCGTGGGGTTTAACTTAAGCGTGAGGTTTTGGACATTCATCCTGGTTTTGTTATCTCGTTTCGTTTGCCATGAAAGCAGCGAATCTTTTTGAGCAGAGAGCTTTTGAGATAATATTTTTTCAGCAGAAAAAATAATTATTATAAATAAACATAGTTTGGTAATATGCTTTTTCATAAAATTCTATTTTGATTTTAAATAATTTATCAACCATTAAAAGGGCCTCATGGTCTTTAAACGGCGGACTGTTATCGTGTGTGTATACAATGAAGAATAAATTGTTTTCAGCGGTTTTTGTTTTCATAGAGTAGTGAAATTAGAAGGGTAAAAAGCAGCCAAAACAGTGTTATGTAAGATAAAAAAATTTAATGCGATTTTTTTATCTTTTTTAATAGACGAAGTCGTTGATATTTAAATGTGCTTAAGGGCGGTTTTTAGAATTAGTAGGGATTTCATTCATAAGGAATGCCTGGCAGAGCTATCTTATATAGATTGTACTGATATTACGAATTAAGTTAAGAATCGCATCAACATATTCAAGTTCTCGTAGCATTGCATAAATGCTATCAGGAAAGATTATGCGTATGTAGGAAATTATGTTATATCCTGAAGAGTTTCAAGCCTTGAAAAACGGTTTGAAAGCAACAAAAAAAATACAACAGGCATTTCCAATCTTTTAACCGAAGTTTCTCGTGAAGCTGTTGAGGAAATGCTCAAAGCAGAAATGGACAATCATTTAGGAGAAAGCGCCGCCTTGAGGAAATAGAACATCATGTGCTTAGCCTTTACACGCATGGCATGAGTACCAGGGATATTGAAAGTGCGGTTAAAGAGTTATATGGGGTTGATATGAGCGAAGCTCATATCTCTCACTTAACTGATCGTATCATTGAACATATTGAGCAATGGAAGCAACGGCGGCTCGAAAAGGTCTATATGGTTGTTTGGATGGATGCCATTGTTTTTAAAGTCAGGCACGACGGAGAAATTTTGATAAAGCCGTACAAATAGCTGCAGGGCTTAAAATAAAGGTTACAAAGAAATATTAAGTATATGGATTTGTGTAAATGAGAGTGCTTCTTTTTGGATGACAGTATTGGCAAATTTGAAAAGCCGCGGTGTGAAGATATACTTATCACCAGTACCGATAATTTAAAAGGCTTTACAGACGCAATTACCACCACTTATCCCAGTGCCAGAACTTGAATCTGCATTGTACATCAGTTGCTCAACTGACTGAAATTTATTATATGGAAAGATAAGAAGGCAGTCGCAGCAGATTTAAAGAAAATAAATGAGGCTTCGATGAAGCAACCGCTCTGCATTATCTTGAAAATTTTGAAGCTGCCTGGAATCAGAAATATCCTTACATCTCAAGTCATGGCATTCCAACTGGAGTAACCCTGCCACTTTCTTCGAGTTCCCCGGTTGCATCAGGAAGATTATTTCACCACCGATCTTATTGAAAATATCAATCGCATTATTCGTAAATATACCAAAACAAAAACTATGTTATGCAATGATCAGGCTGTAGAAAAAGTTGTTTATCTCGCCTTGATGCTGATATCAAAAAAATGGACCGTGCCCAAAGAAACTGGCCCATTTTGCTCGTACATTTTATCAATATCTTTGGGGAACAAGATGTGAAGTGAAAATTTAATCCTTCACCGTTATTCAAACACTATGATCTGCAAACCAATTTTATTCAACAGTAAAATTTACTTTACACAGTTGAGTTAACACTCTACTGAACCTCACTTATATCTGCCAATGCATCCACTAAAAGTGTGTTTTCTTTTTCAGTTCCAACCGTTATACGCAAACAATCATCACATAAAACTACATTACTTCTATCGCGAACAACAATGCCTTTTGCCAGCAAATCCTTGTACACTTTTCTTGCTTCTTTTATTTTAATAAGAATAAAATTTGCATCAGAAGGATACACTTTTTCAACATCTGGAATATGTTGTAATACTTCTGCTAATGCATCACGCATAGCCACCAGTTCACGAATCATATCATTCACTTGCCCTACTTCTTCCAATGCTTTTGAAAGCAACTCCTGTGTAGATTGACTTATGTTATAAGGCGGTTTTACTTTATCCAAAAGATGAATAATCTCTGTTGATGCAAAAGCCATTCCCACTCTTAATCCTGCTAATCCCCATGCTTTGCTGAAGGTTTGCAGCACAACTAAATTCGGATATTCGGCAAGTTCTTGTACAAAAGACTTCTGCCTTGCAAAATTTATATAAGCTTCATCAATCACGACAAGACCAGGAAAATTATTCAGCACCGTTTCAATGTCTTCCCTGTAAAAAGAATTTCCGGTTGGATTATTTGGTGAACATATCCAGATGATTTTCGTGGTTTCATCTACCAGGTTTTCAAGATGCACTAAATCCAACTGAAAATCATCCAGCAAAGGCGCTTTGCGTATTTCTATGTCATTGATATTTGCGCTTACTTCATACATTCCATAAGTTGGCGGACAAATAAGAACATTGTCTTTTCCCGGGTTACAAAAACAACGATATAAAAGATCGATACACTCATCACTTCCATTACCTAAAAAAATATGTTCCGGTGCAATGCCTTTTATTTCGCTTATTGCTTTTTTCAATTCGTGCTGATGCGGATCCGGATAACGGTTGTACCATTTATACAACGGCGAACCTAAACTGTTTTCATTCGCATCCAGGAATACTTTTGCCTCACCACTAAATTCATCTCTTGCAGAAGAATAAGGCTTCAGCTTTTTAATATTTTCTCTTGTAAGATTATTTAAGTTGAACATAGTTCTTAATCAATTGCAATCTCTTTTAATACGGTTGACCGTCGACCGTTGACTGCCGACGAAATACATTATTCATTAACATTCCCCAACCTCACTCTCACTGCATTTGCATGTGCCTGCAAACCTTCTGCTTCAGCCATTAATACAACAGTTGGAGTAATATTTTGCAAACCTTCTTTGCTTAATTTCTGGTAGGTTATCTTTTTGACAAAGCTGTCAACACTTACACCGCTGTAAGCTTTTGCAAAGCCATTTGTAGGTAATGTATGATTGGTTCCGCTGGCATAATCACCCACACTTTCAGGCGAATAATTTCCTAAAAAAACAGAACCTGCATTAATTATTCTTTCTACTATCGCTTCTTCCTCTTTATGCGAAATAATCAAATGCTCCGGTGCATATTCATTTACCAAAGCAATTGCCTGGCTTGTGTTTTCAACCAAAAATATTTTGCTGTTCTTCAATGCTTCTTCTGCTATCGCTTTTCTTTGCAATTCATTCAACTGTTTCTCTGTTTCTTTCTGCACAGTAATTACCAAATGCTCACTCGTTGTTACTAAAACAACCTGGCTGTCTATACCATGTTCGGCCTGCGATAAAAGATCCGCAGCAACAAATACAGCATTCGCAGAATCATCTGCCAATATGCAAACTTCACTTGGACCTGCAGGCATATCGATTGATATCCCATCCTGTTGAACCAGTTGTTTTGCACACATCACATACTGATTACCCGGGCCAAAAATTTTATACACCTTCGGAACCGTTTTAGTTCCATAAGCCATTGCGGCAACTGCCTGAACACCACCGATCTTAAAAATTTTTGTAACACCTGTTAATTGAGCCGCGTATAAAATAGCGGGGGTTAATTTGCCTTGCTTATTAGGTGGTGTACATAAAACAATTTCTTTACAACCTGCTATTTGTGCTGGAACCGCAAGCATGAGAATAGTTGAAAACAAAGGTGCTGTACCTCCGGGAATATATAAGCCAACTTTTTCAATAGCAACTGATCTACGCCAGCATTCAATGCCCGGCATTGTTTCAACAACTTCAGGTTTTGTCAATTGTCTTGCATGAAATATCCTTATGTTATCCGTTGCAACTTTTATTGCTTCTTTCAAGTCGGTTGAAAGATCAGCCACCGCTTCACTTATTTCTGCTTCTGTTACCTGCAGATCATCCAAAGCGACTCCATCAAACTGAAGCGTATAATCTTTAACTGCTTTATCTCCATTTGTTTTAACATTACCCAAAACAGCTTTTACTTTTTCCTGTAAAGATGTTGTATCAAACAAAGGGCGCTGCACCAACGCACTCCAGCCGTTCAATGGCGATTCCTGAATTTTTCTTATATCAATTACCTGCATAAAAAAATTTTAATGCATTTATAAAAGCAATATTTCTGCTTAGATTATCATCTTCTCGATTGGCACAACTAAAATGCCTTGTGCACCTTCTGCTTTCAGTTTCTCAATTATATCCCAAAAAGTGTCTTCACTTAAAACACTATGCACACTGCTCCATCCGCTTTCAGCCAAAGGCAAAACTGTTGGACTTTTCATACCTGGCAATAATTTAATGATAGCTTCCAGCTTTTCGTTCGGTGCATTCAGCAAAACATATTTATTGTTCTTTGCCTTTTTTACAGATTGAATTCTAAACAACAGTTTTGCTAATAACTGCTCCTGCTGTTCATTCAACTGCTTGTTTTTTATGAGCACGGCCTGCGACTGCAAAATAGTTTCTACTTCTTTCAAACCATTCATAAATAAAGTAGAACCACTGCTTACAAGATCGCATATTGCATCCGTTAAACCTATGCCTGGCGCTATTTCCACGCTTCCACTTATTTCATGTATCTCCGCTTCAACATTGTTTCTTGCTAAAAAGTTTTTCACAAGAATAGGATAACTTGTTGCAATTTTTTTTCCTTTCAAAACAGAAACATCTTTATAGTTATCCTCTCTTTTCAATGCAATTGCCAAACGACATTTTCCAAAACCAAGCTTCTCAACAACATTTATTTCTTTTTGTTTTTCATAAACAACGTTCTCACCTACAAAACCAATATCCGCCACCGCATCTTCCACATACTGCGGAATATCGTCGTCTCTTAAAAAATAAACTTCGAGTGGAAAATTGCTTGCATCGGCCTTAAGTTTATTTACACCGTTGCTTATGTCAATACCGCATTCCTTTAAAAGTTTAACAGAATCATCATGTAAACGACCCGATTTCTGAATCGCTAATTTTAGTTTAGTGCCTTCCTGCGAAGACATGTTTTCATTTTGCTTCATGCATTATTTTTTTATCATCCAATATCGACAAGACAAAAAAAAGGCTTACTTAAACGTAAGCCTTTTGATTTATGTTATAGCACAAACACCACCGGCTTACCAGGCAGGCAAGAAATGATGATGGATATGCATTTTTTTATTCATGGCACAAAAATAGAAATCCTATTTTATTCAACAAATTTATTATCTCATTTACAAAAAACGAATGCTAACAGTTGTTTGAAAAATGCTTGAATACCCATTCAACTTATAATTCAATTAAACTTTTAAAAATAAAATAATATGAAACCAAGGGGCTCTAATTTCGGTGCATGGAAGGAGGTTTTTTGGGGGTGAAAAATTGTTATGATCACAACTTGTATTTTGTAAAACTGGACAAGGACGGCAGAATTCTGAACTATAATTCTCATTTTGAAAAGAAATTTTTATCACTCGAAAAACATGAAAAAAATCTTTTCTTTTATGAAACAGCCTGCATTGAAGATGCTGTTGAGTTTAAAAGAAGATTAAATAATTGCATACAATCACCCGGATTAACCGTTCAACTTGCAAAGTGTGAAAACACAAACGAGCAGATAAAATGGGAATTGTTTGCACATTTTGGATTTGATGAAAGCCCTGTTATTAATTGCTGGGGTGTGGAAAACGATTACTCTTTAAATGAGTTTGATAAAGAAGAAAGTGCGCATATTTTGAAAGCAATATTTGATGGTACAAACGATTTTAAAATTCTTGTACATCCCGATCTGAAGCTTATTTTTTATAATAAGCGGGCATTTCATTTAATGAAGATGTTCTTCGATGTGGAATTGAAAAATGGCGCTGATGTAGAAAATCTGATATCAACGCTTGATAAAGATGTTCGCGAACCTTTCTGGCTATCATTAAATCAGGCTATGAACGGTCAGCAGATAGTAAGAGAACAAAGAATATTTTGCGAAACAGAATTATGGTATCAGCAAATTTTTTCACCTGTCTATTATGATGAACAATTTATTGGAACCGCTGTTATTATAACCGATATTACTGAGCGTAAAATTTACGAAGAGAAAATAAAATCACAGAATAAAAGATTGCGTGAAATTGCTTTTCATCAGTCGCATTCTATGCGGAAACCACTTGCAAATATCAAAGGGCTTTTGTCTTTGTTTGATGATAAAAGCCTTGACGAAGAACAGAAATTTCTTCTTCAAAAACTTAATCAAAGCTGTGAAGAGTTGGATAATGTTATTCACCAAACCGTACTTTCTGCAAAAGAAATAGAAGTGGAGCTCGCACCGCTCAATTTATAAAAAATAGATTCACTATTGTAAAAAATCTTCCTCTTCCACAATACATAATGGGCGCAAACCGTTTACAGTTCTGATTCTGCTGTTAATTAAACTTCTTTTAATTACTCATTTTTCAACCTCTCTTTGTGCATACAGCTTAATCGTGTAGGTTTGTTCTGTACTGTGAATTATGGCAAATAAATTAAAAAAGAAACCGGTAAAACCTGATCCTTCCCAGCTAAAAGCAGAAAAAGAAGTGCAGGTTACCGTTAAAGAAATTGTGAAGGACGAACGCACTTATAAAATCATTGGTGCTATTTGTTTGCTGCTTACCATTTTTCTTTTTATTGCATTTACAAGTTATCTTTTTACCTGGCAGGAAGACCAGGACAAAGTGTTGCAGTTAGGTGCAAAAATATTTAGTACGGAAGATGTAAAAGTAAGTAACCTGTTAGGTGTGTTAGGTGCTTACACTGCACACAATATTATTTACAATGGTTTTGGTATTGCTTCTTATTTGTTCTGCACTTTCTTTTTTGTAATGGGAATCAATTTACTTGCAGGCAAGAAGATTTTTAGTCCTGCACGTAATCTCAAATACCTTATTTCCGGTTTAATTGTTTTGAGTGTTTTTTTCTCTTTCGTTACTGCTACCAGTTCATTTTCCTGGGGAGGTGCAGTAGGTGAATTGATGGAAAGCTGGCTTGTAAAATGGATAGGAAAGATTGGAACAGGTTTCGTTCTTGCTTTTGCATTTCTGAGTTACATTATCTGGCGTTTTAACCCAACTTTTAAAATACCTGAATTTAAACGTGAAAAACCGAAAGAAGAAGAGCCATTAGATGCAGATGCCGAAATTCAAATTCATGAATTGGATGAAGAAGATGAATTAGCTTTGAAAGAAGCAGAAGGGGAAGCAGGACTATCTAAAAAGAAAAATAAATTAAAGACTGAAGGCAAAGGTGTTGTAGTGATAATGCCAGAAGATGCACAAGAGGTGAATGATTTGTATAAAAACATGTCTTTGATCGAAAAAGAGGAAGAAGTTAATAAAGATAATGAGAGTGATTTGCCACTTGAAATAAACGCAGAACAGGCAGAAGAAGAGGAAGAAATAAAACCAATAAGCACAACTGTAAAAAGACCGGAGCTAAAAATAAAATTTGATGATGAGATTGATATGGAACTGGAGATTCAAAATGCACCCGGAGTAGAAGATGATGAACCAGAATCTGCTACGCTTTCTGTTGCAAAACAACCAACCGAAGCCTATGATCCAACACTTGATCTTCGTTCGTATCAATACCCATCTTTAGAGATTCTTGAAACACATGGAAGTGAAAAAATAGTACACGATTCAACAGAACTGGAAGCAAATAAAAATCAGATCATTGCAACGCTTAAAAATTACGACATACAAATTCAGCGCATTGCTGCAACTGTTGGACCGACAGTAACCTTGTATGAAATTGTTCCTGCACCGGGCGTTCGCATTAGTCGCATAAAAAATCTCGAAGATGATATTGCGTTAAGTCTTGCAGCGCTTGGCATTCGCATCATTGCGCCAATACCCGGAAAAGGAACGATTGGTATTGAAGTGCCTAATGTTCGCAAAACCGTTGTGAGCATGAAAACATTACTTGCTTCTGAAAAGTTTCAATCCAATAATTTTTCATTACCAATTGCTATCGGGAAAAAGATTGACAATGAAAATTTCATTGTCGACCTTTCAAGTATGCCTCATCTGCTCATGGCAGGTGCAACAGGACAAGGTAAATCTGTTGGTATAAATACATTGCTTGTTTCACTGTTGTATAAAAAACATCCATCGCAACTCAAATTTGTATTGGTTGATCCAAAGAAAGTTGAACTCAGTTTATACCGAACCATCGAAAAACATTTTCTTGCAAAACTACCGGGGGAAGAAGAGGCTATTATCACTGATACAAAAAAAGTAATTCATACATTGAATGCTTTGTGTACGTTGATGGATATTCGTTATGATCTATTAAAAGAAGCAGGATGCCGCAACATAAAAGAGTACAATGAAAAATTCATCAAACGAAAACTTAATCCGCAAAAAGGTCATGAATATTTGCCTTTTATTGTTTTAGTTATTGATGAATTTGCCGATCTAATTATGACTGCAGGTAAAGAAGTTGAAATGCCGATTGCTCGATTGGCACAATTAGCTCGTGCTGTAGGTATTCATCTGATCATTGCTACACAAAGACCTTCCGTTAATATTATAACAGGAACCATCAAAGCAAACTTTCCGGCTCGTATTGCATTTAAAGTTTCATCAAAGATTGACAGTCGTACTATTTTGGATGCAGGAGGCGCAGAGCAATTGATTGGTAAAGGCGATATGCTTATTAGTTATAACGGCGAAATAACGCGTTTGCAATGTGCTTTTGTTGATACGCCTGAGGTAGAAAAGGTTTGTGAATTTATTGGTGACCAAAGAGGTTATCCTGATGCATTTAAATTGCCGGAATATGTGGATGAAAAAGAAATGGAAGGTAAAGATGTTGATCTAAGCGACAGAGATCCATTGTTTGAAGATGCTGCACGTTTGATCGTTCAAAATCAAATGGGAAGCACTTCGCTTATTCAAAGAAGAATGAAATTGGGTTACAATCGTGCAGGACGTTTAATGGATCAGTTGGAACAAGCCGGAATTGTAGGGCCAAATCTTGGCAGTAAAGCCCGGGATGTTATTGTAAAAACAGAAACTGAGTTACAGGAAATTTTAGATATGCTTGTT
Source organism: Bacteroidota bacterium (assembly GCA_023440945.1). Taxonomy (GTDB): domain Bacteria; phylum Bacteroidota; class Bacteroidia; order Chitinophagales; family Chitinophagaceae; genus JAEZRL01. The sequence continues at coordinate 2,282 of JAEZRL010000457.1, read as the reverse complement.
TGATAAGAAAGCAGGTTATTCCTTGCTTGTTACAACAACTGCATCCTGTCCACTAAGATTTTGTTTCGCTTCTTCTTTAGAACCGTGATCAGTATAAGTGGCTGTCAATAAAAATGCACCTTGTTGTTTGCCCGGTGCTTTTAACCAGAAGGAACCTTCCGTTCCGGTATAATAATTCACATTTGGATCAGAAGTATTTTTTAAAATCCACTCCACCATTTTTTGTGTTTGTTCCTGCGATAATTCAGGATGTGATGGCATTTTAACTTTGCCCCACACTCCTACTGATCCTTCTTCAATATGCTTCACAAGCAACTCAAAATTCGACTTTGTATTTGTATAACGTTTACTGATTTCATTAAAAGATGGGCCGATAACTTTTGCATTAAAATCATGACAATTAAAACAATTTGACGTTTGCATATTGGTAAGTCCGGGTTCGTTTATCTTTTCACTCAACGATGCATTTGCATCTGCAGCATTTGAAAAATATTTCACACGCAGTACCACTTCTTTGCCGTTTATCTCATCATATTTTGATTCACCATCTTCCTTATCTGAAACAGAAATAGAATAACTCACTTGCGTGTTCCATTTGTACGAACTATTGTTTTTAGGAGAAATAATTTTTACAACCGGCGCAGTATTCTCAATCTTATTCTTTGTAGCAGAAGCAAAATTGAAAAGGGAAAAAGAAGTTAACAGCAAAAGTATAAACACAAAAAAAGAAGTTATCCTTGTCATAAATTGTAAGCAGATTGAAAGTGCCTTCTTATAATAATTTGAATTGATTTTTCACTTAGTAAGCTAAACTTTTTGACGCCTCAATTTTTTAATAAGTTTAATCAATGTGATAATTCATTTACCACAACCGGTTTTCTTATATAAGCCCCGCTTAGTGCAGCAAAGCCCGAAATTAATCCACCTATGAGAGCAGAGATAAGAATTAATACAAAGCCAGAACCAACAGGTAATATCATGGCTACTTTCTGTGACAGAAGATGCTCGTTATTCATATCGAGTATAAAAGCATAAATACCCCAGAATAAAAACAGGGCTAAAAAACCTGCAAGAAACGATTTAAGCGGTATTTGCGGTATGGCAACAGCTACAATAAAGGATGTTATTGCAAAGCCCCACCAGGGCAAATAAAGTGGTGCCACATATCCCAAAAAAGCAGTTAATATCAAGGCTACAAGAAATTTCATGATGGTGTTTTTAAGATTTTGAGAAACTGATCTTACCCTTATTTTTTTGTTGCATCTGTTCTTTGCTGTACAAATGCAAAGGATAATAATTGCCCGCTACATAATCACTGATAAATGTGTCGTAATATTTGCTACCCGGATTACCGCTTTGTCCACCGGGATAAATGCCAAAAGCATTTGGCTCATCGGTAAGCTCTACAATTATACGCCAGCTTGGTCCATTATATTGCTGATATGCGTTAATAACGTGATCTCCGCCACCTGCATTTAAATGAAGCCTGCTTAGCGCAGCAAGCTTTAATAAATGACGAACACCGCTGTCTTTGAATTTGCCCCAGGCTAAACGATTACTCGTTTCGGCATCTTTAAGCACAGGGATTATTTTTTTGAAAGATGCTGTTATCACATCACGCATCGTTTCTTTTTGTGCTGTGTTGATATTATCAGCAAACTCATACAAAGAATCTTTCTGTAAGGCCTGTGCCAGAGTAGCGTCTTCAACTTCCGGCAATGGTAAATTACTTTGAGCTAATTCATCGCCATACATTTCATTCTTTAGGCTATCCCACCAAATTTTAAATATGGTAGCACCTTGTTCTGCCGCATCATCTCTTAAATTCCAGGAGCTGAATAATTGAAGATATTTTTTATCATCTTCATTCAACTGCGAAGAATCAATGTATTTGAGCAAAGCGGGCTTTGATAACTCAGCCATAAAGTTGTGGGTGTCCGTTTGTAAACGTTTCATATCATCTGTAGTGATGCCCTTCATCTCAAACAGGTTGTGATTGATGATCGCATTTCTGAAACTTTCAAAAGTGCCGCTTTGATAATAAGGATAAGACGTATCGTAAGGCATTTGATTGGCGCTGCTTATAAATCCACGTGGCGGATTATTAATAACAAGATTCATACTGTCTGGTATAATGCTTTGCCAACGATAATCGTTGTTATCTCCCGGCATTAGAAAATCGCCTTGTCTTCGCCATTTTGCGGGAAATTCTGCTTGCTGTTTGATAGCGCAATCGCCTTTTTTAGAAATGAATGCAAAATTCTGTCCGGGGCATACAAAGT
>JAEZRL010000455.1 GCA_023440945.1 Bacteroidota bacterium | reverse complement strand
AGTTTATGATGCTGCACGGGCATTAATTGGAGAGTGACATTATAAAGTATTAATCATCCCTTATGAATTCTATTACCCCGGGCGCTTATTGGGTTGGGAAATGTATAAACCCTATCTCGCTCAAAATGATCCTTTAACTGCACCAATACTTAAGCAAGTACTTCCGCATGTGGATTTTGTTATAACACATCATTTATCTGAAATGACCGGAGATTTTGTACAGCAATTGAATGCCTCTGGCTTCACAGATAAAGGTATTTACGAAGTGTATGATAAACCTTTGGAATTTAGTGAGCAATATCATGGCATAACTACAAATAATATTCGTGTACGCAATTTGTATTCGATCTTCCGCAAGCCTTATGGACCTTATAAGCTTTTTGTTAGAAGGTCTGTTCATGCAAAAAATAATTAGTTCTATTTCTACATTCATATTCTTCATATAGAAAAACTAATACTCTGAACTAATGCTGCCGCCAATTTCAGCAACAGGATCTTTTGCTTCTTTATCAGCAAAAGGAAAAATAATTTACGATAAAGCAATCTTTATTTGGATACTTGCTTTACTAACTACTGCAGTTCTCTATTTTTTAACGATAGATGTTGCACCAAATTTAGATGGTGATGAGTTTACGCTTCTTGATTTAGGCAGGGTTATACTTTATCCTCATACAAATTGGTCTATTGTATGGATGACCAACAAAAACGAACCCATTTTTCTTTTGTCTTATGCCGGTCCTGTTCTGCAGGAAATCATTTATGAATGGTTTGGCGAATATGGTCCAAGAGTTTCATCAGTTATTGGCGCCATTGCCGCAACAATGGTTATGTACAGATGGTTGTGTTCAAGAGGCACTTCATCAAACGCAGCTTTAACACTCAGTCTTATCTTTTTTCTCGATCCTTTATTTGTACAGTCTTACACTTTAGGTCGTGTAGATGGATGGACAATGTTTCTATGTATAAGTTCATGTTGGGTTCTAAGAAGCGCATCAAACAATTTAGAGTATAACCTGTTTTCAAAGTCTTTTAAATGGCATCTCTTTTTTGGCGGAAGTTTATTGATCGCTGCATTTTTTGTTTGGCCTTCCGCTATATTTCTGTTCCCGCTAACATTTTTAGAATTGTTCTACTTCAACAAAAAATACCAAAGTGCTTTAAACAAAAGTGTTGAACGTTATCAGCCCTTCGTTTTATTCTTATCAGGTGCAATTGCATCTTTTATACTTTTTATCTCGCCTGTTCTGCCACAAATGATCTTTCGTTTTTCGGATGTGGTAGAAACATTCAAAGCAAATAGCCAGTCAAGGCCGTGGTGGGGAAGCCAGGGTAGCATTGGAATGGGTTCATTCGTGGCATTGTTGAAAGTTTTAAAATTTACGCCGTTGCTTTTTATTTTTTCCATAGCAGCTATAATAATCGAAAAACAATGGAAGCTGATTTTTGCTTTGTTTCCAGTGGTATTATTAATGCTTGCAACAGTTGTGTATGTACACAGAGTTCAGTATTTACTACCCTATTTCATTGTAGCAATCACAGCAATATTTTCAAATAAATTCTCTGTTTTAAAATACAATACAATTATCAGAAAAAGCTTATTGATAATATTACTGATATGGTGTGTGAGTCTATCCATTATTGCACGGACAATACTTGCATTTGATCATGAAGAAGAAAAAAACAGAAATCTTATTAGCAATGCAGCCTCAAATACTATCGGGAAAGGTAATTATGGTGTGCTTTTATTCTTTCCGTACGAATTGTATTTTTCAGGGCGGTCGCTGGGCTGGCAAATGTATGCTCCCTATATTGAATCTTCAGACAGGCCTTATGAACAAATATTGCATCAGGTTTTACAACATGTTCAATATGCAATCATTCCTGAAGACAAACTCACAAACGAATTAACAAAGCAGTTGAATAAAGAAGGCATGAGTATCGTTTCAACTTACAATAACTATCGCTTTAAAATTGACCAACCTTATTTAACTGATTACAGCAAAACAACAAATATGGACAGGTTACGCATCTTGTTCAGAATATCAAGACAACCGTATGGTCCTTATAAAATTTTTCGAAAACAAACTAATTGAATCTTTTCTCATCTGATAAAAAATAGTATATGATCAATATTGGTATTATTGGTTATGGCTACTGGGGAACAAACCTTGTTAGAAATTTTTATTCTGCAAAAGATTGTATAGTAAAAACAGTAGCAGACGCCTTTCCTGAAAGGCTTGTAAAACTGAAAAAAAATTTCCCTGCGGTTTCAGGAGTAACAGATGCAAATGAAATAATGAATGATCCCGAAATTGATGCTGTTGTTATTGCCACACCTGTAACTTCTCATTTTCATTTAGCCAAAGAAGCTCTTTTATAAGGTAAGCACGTATTGATTGAAAAACCAATGGCTTCTTCCGTTAAAGAGGCAGAAACACTGATGGAAATTGCAGAGAAGAGGAATTTATTGTTGATGGTTGATCACACTTTTTTATATACCGGTGCAGTAGAAAAAATGAAACAACTGGTAGATAACAACGAACTTGGAAATATACAATACATTGATTCAACACGTATCAATTTAGGCTTGTTCCAGTTTGATGTGAATGTTCTTTGGGATCTTGCTCCACATGATATTTCCATCTTAAATTATATCATAAAAGAACAACCCTTTAGCGTAAATGCGACAGGCATTACACACACGCATAATTCAATTGAAAACATTGCTTATCTCACCGTAAATTATCAGTCAGGATTTATTGCTCATTTCAATTGTTCGTGGTCAAGCCCGGTAAAAGTTAGAATGATGCTTTTAGGTGGTGATAAAAAAATGATTTTATACAATGATCTTGAACCTACAGAGAAAGTGAAAGTGTACGACACAGGTTATCACTATAAAACAGATGAAGAGAAAAAAAAGTTTCTTGTTGATTATAGAACAGGAGATATATATGTGCCGAAGTTGAATACTTCTGAAGCTTTGTTGAAAATGGCTGAAGATTTTGTATCAGGCATCATAGAAACAAAACAACCTCGCTCCAACTGCTATCTTGGTTTAGATGTAGTAAAAATTCTTGAAGCTTCTGACAGATCAATAAAAAACAATGGATGCGAAGTTTTATTAAAAGCGCAGAAAACATCTCACTCCTTACAGGAAGTATTAATAGGCTGATGAAAAAAGTAACTATAAATAACGAGAGGCAAAGCCTTCAAAATGTAAGCGTAGGTAACAATGTAGCTATCTACAATTTTGTGAACGCTTATGGCTGCACCATTGATGATGGCTCTAAAATCGGAAGCTTTGTAGAAATACAAAAAGGTGCAAGCATTGGTAAGAACTGCAAAATATCAAGTCACACTTTCATATGTGAAGGTGTACATATCGAAGACAATGTGTTTGTTGGTCATAGTGTTACTTTCATTAATGATAAATTTCCACGGGCTACAAATGAAGATGGAACAATGCAAAATGAAAGCGATTGGAAATGTGTTGAAACAATCGTTCAAAAAGGAGCTTCAATAGGCTCCGGCGCTACCATCTTATGCGGCATTCGGATTGGTAAGAAAGCAATTGTTGGTGCAGGTTCTGTGGTTACAAAAGATGTGCCCGACAATGCTGTTGTTGCCGGTAATCCTGCAAAAGTCATTAAATATCTTGATCAAATACCTGTTCAATGATACCAATAGAAACTGCTGAAAAAATTGCTTGCCTTGATCTTAAACTGCAGCATCAGCAAATAAAAAAAGAAGTGTTTGAAGCATTTGAAAGAGTCTATGATAACACTGCATTTTCAGGAGGCGTTTTTGCAGAAGAATTTGAATATAATTTTTCATCGTTTTGCCAAACAAAATACGCTGTTGCGGTAAATAACGGAACCTCTGCGTTGTATCTTGCTTTGCTTGCTTTAGGTATTGGCCCTGGCGACGAAGTTATTATTCCTGCAAACACTTTTATCGCAACCGCATGGGGTGTGTCATATACCGGAGCAACACCGGTATTTATAGATTGCACTTCTGATACATGGGAAATAAATGCTGCCGGCATTGAAGAAAAAATAAATAAAAGAACAAAAGCAGTTATAGGTGTGCATCTTTATGGTCAGCCTTTTGACATTGATGCAGTAAAAACAGTTTGCGATAAACATTCACTCTATCTTTTAGAAGATGCGGCGCAGGCACAGGGTGCTGAATATAAAGAAAAACCTATTGGCGGTTTTGGAGAAATGGCCTGTTTTAGTTTTTATCCGGGAAAGAATTTAGGTGCTTGTGGAGAAGCGGGTGGTATTACAACAAACAATGAAAGATATTACAAGCATTTGCTTAGTCTCAGAAATCATGGTTCACAGATTCGTTATTATCATGATGAACTTGGTTTTAACATGCGTATGGGCGGCCTTGAAGCTGCTTCTCTAAACATCAAATTAAAATACCTCTCTTCCTGGAATGAACGCAGAAGAGAGATAGCTGAAAGATACCGGCAAGAAATTGAAAATGATGCTGTAAAATTCCAAGCTCAGCCTTCCTTTGCAAGATCAATTTATCATCTGTTTGTTATTACAACAAGCAACAGGAAAAATCTTAATGAATACTTGAATGAACATAATATTTTTCCTGGATTACATTATCCTGTACCGTGCCATCTTCAAAAAGCTTATCAGCACTTATGTTATAAAAACGGCGATTGTCCTAATGCTGAATATCTGTCAGAACATTGTTTATCTCTGCCTATGTATGCAGAACTTTCAGATGATGAAGTAAGCTATATTATCAATGTTTTAAACAATTATTGAAGTGCAAAAGAAAAAATTAATCATCTTTCCTTTCAATGGTAATGGAAGAGAGGCATTGGATTGTATTAATTACGACTTATTTGATTTCATCGGTTTTGCCGATGATGATACTTCAAAAAAATCTGATTTATACCCTCTTTACACAAGAGATATTTTAACGAAACAAAAAGAACTTTTTGTGCTCGCCGTTCCGGGAAGTTCAACAAGTTTTACAAAAAGAAAAGGAATAATTGATTCATTAAATATATCCCCCAATAGATTCATTTCTGCCATTCATCCTAATGCAAGTATTGGCAAAACTGTTTTTATCGGCTATAACTGTCTTATTATGGCAGGTGTTGTATTAACAAGCAATTGTGTTATAAAAAATCATGTTTGTGTTTTACCAAATTCTGTAATACATCATGATACAGTAATAAATGAATTCACACTTATTGGAAGCAATGTTGTTATAGCAGGCAGCACAACTATTGGCAGCAGTTGTTATATCGGAAGCGGTTCCAATATAATTAATGGAATTAGTATCGAAGATAATTGTCTTATTGGACTTGGAAGCAATGTAATACACTCAACAGAACCTGATTCAAAGATGGTTGGTAACCCTGCAAGAAACATCAATAAAAAAAGCTTTTTACTTACTGCTGAAAACTGAGAACCTATGTATAAAATATCAGTTATCATTCCTGTTTTTAACGAGGAAGAAAATATTGATCATCTCGTTAATGAGTTAAACAATTATTTCAGAAAAGAGCAGGCATTTGCAACAGAGATCATTTTTGTTAATGACGGCTCTTCTGATAAAACATTATTCAAGCTGAAACATGCTTTCCATAAAAGCTATGAACATAAGATTATAAGTTTCTCCAGGAATTTTGGTTCGCATGCAGCATTAAGAGCTGGAATACTTAAAGCTGAAGGAGATCTGATTACATTTATGTATGCTGATCTGCAGGACCCTCTAAATCTTGTAACCGCCCTGTATAACGAGATAATAACAAAAGAAGTAGATATAGCATGGGCTTACAGAAGCAGCACACAAGCCGGTAAAAGTGAAAAATTTTTTTCAACAGCTTATGCTTCACTAATGAGAAAATTTGCGGTTCCCGGTTTTCCTGTAAAAGGCTTCGACATAGTTATGTTTAGTAGAAAAGTAAAAGTTTGCCTTGATCATAATATTGAAAACAACTCATCTGTTTTTATACAGATACTGAATTTAGGATTTAAACAAACAGGCATCACTTATCATAAAAGAGAACGTTTAAAAGGAGAATCTAAATGGACTTTCTCAAGAAAACTAAAATTATTTATCGATTCTTTTGTAGCCTTCTCCTTCGCTCCTATCAGGCTTGTTTCCATCGTAGGTATTGTTTTCTTTATTCTTGGAGTAATGTGGACTACCTACATTATTTTACGCACACTTATTTTAAATGATCTTGCAAGCGGATGGCCGGCACTCATGTCTGTCTTAATGATAGGTTTTGGCATAACGAATATCTCCCTTGGCATCCTGGCAGAATACTTATGGCGTACGCTTGATGTTAGCAGAAAAAGACCTGTTTTTGTAATAGATGAAATAATAGATGATTCAATAGAATTAAGAGAGAAAAAAATTTCATTTCAGCAAGCGGAAGCATAATAATAAACGCTGCCATTTTCAAATCCTAATACATGAATTCAATCACAAACAGTAATGTTTTTATTACAGGAGGCGCCGGGTTCATTGGCTCTCATCTCGTTGAAGAACTAATAAAATATCATCCGGCAAAAATTATAATCCTCGATAATCTTGTTCGGGGAAGCATGGATAATATGACGCGTTTTATTGATAATCCTATAGTCGAATTTATTAAGGGAGACATCAGAGATACAGAAACACTTGAAGCATGTATTGCCCGATCAGATTACGTTTTTCACATGGCTGCTCTGCGTATTAATGCCTGTGCAGCAGATCCTGCTGAAGGTTTTGAGGTGATGATAAGATCAACGTTCAATCTTGCTCAATTGTGCGTAAAGCATAAGATAAAAAAAGTTATCTATAGTTCCAGCGCATCTGTTTATGGTTTAGCCCAACATTTTCCCACACCGGAAACTGATAATCCGTATAACAATCAAACTTTTTATGGTGGCGCAAAACTTTGGGGTGAACAATTATTGCGAGGCTTCAAATTCATGTATGGCTTAAACTATGTTGCGTTGAGATACTTCAATGTATATGGGCCACGAATGGATACAGATGGAAAATATACAGAAGTTATGATACGATGGCTCAATTGTATAAGGGATGGAAGTACACCGGCAATTTTTGGAGATGGCAGTACTACTATGGATTTTGTGTACGTAAAAGATATTGCAAAAGCAAATGTTGCAGCATTATTAAGTGATGCATCAGATGAAGTTTTTAATATTGGCAATTGCGAAGAAACAAGTTTACTGCAACTGCTGCAAATTATACTTAAGGTTAATGATTCATTACTTCAACCGGAATTTAAAGAAGCAAATACTATAAACCCTGTTAGCAGAAGGCTTGCAGATAATAGTAAAGCAAAAGAGCTTTTACATTTTGAACCTTCTGTGAAATTAGAAGATGGTTTAAAACGATTAAGTAAATGGTATTTTGAAAAGAAAGAAAATTTTATGATTTTATGATACCTATTGCAAAGCCTTACTTAACAGAACAGGAAGCATTAGCAGCTTATGATACTATTCTAACAGGATGGATAACTCAAGGCCCGAAAGTACAGGAGTTTGAAGAAGAATTTGCTGCATATACAGGAGCAAAGTATGCTGTAGCTGTTTCAAATTGCACTACTGCGTTGCACTTGTCAATGATAGTTGCAGGTATTAAAGAAGGAGATGAAGTTATTTGTCCTTCGATGAGTTATATCGCTACGGCTAATTCAATAAAATACGTAGGAGCAACGCCAGTATTTGCTGAAGTAAATAATGATTACAATCTTGATCCTGCTGATTGTGAAAAAAGGATCACAGAAAAAACAAAAGCTATTCTTGTTGTCCATCAAATGGGCATGCCTGCGGATATTGATACATTTAAAACCTTATGCAAAAAATATGATCTTAAGCTTATTGAAGATGCTGCCTGTGCTGCTGGATCGATTTATAAAGAAAAGAAAATAGGGTGTCATTCGGAACTGGAGTGTTTTTCCTTTCATCCAAGAAAAGTTATTTCTACAGGTGATGGCGGAATGATAACAACAAACAGGGAAGATTATTATAACCGACTTCGTCTATTAAGACAACATGGAATGTCAATAAATGACCGTGTACGGCATGAATCAAAAAAAATAATTTTTGAAGATCATGTAGAAATAGGATATAATTATCGCCTAACAGACATACAGGCTGCAGTGGGTATTAAACAACTTGAAAAACTGGATTGGATAATTAACGAACGAAGAAAAATTGCTGCGATTTATCACAAAGCATTTAAGGATATAGACTACATACAATTGCCCAATGAAGGTGATGGATGCATAAGCAATTATCAATCGTATAGTATTTATTTAAAAAAATCCTGCCCGGTTAAAAGAGACGATCTAATGCAAATGCTTTTGAATAAAGGCATCGCAACAAGAAGAGGAATTATGAATGCTCATAAGGAAACCGCGTATAAAAAAGAATCATTAAATATTCGTTTGCCTGTATCGGAAGATCTTCAAAACAATTCAATTCTTCTTCCATTGTTTGTACCCATGTCAACACAGGAAATTGAACGTGTTATAAATATGTTTTTAGATGCTGTTACAAAACAAGTAATGAAACCTGCTGCGGCTAATTTCTAAACCTAAGTTCAAAATCTAAGTTCAAAATCTAAGCAAATCAGCAATACTTTTTGTATGAAAGAACTTGTTCAGAAATTATATGCTTACCCTGCTTATGCAAGGGTCGCAGAATGGGGAAAGATACTTTCGCTTACATTCTTTTCTCAGTTAATCATTCAATCTGTAGGACTTATAGGCGGAATATTGATCGTAAGATTCCTTTCATCTGACCAATATGGTTTTTACATTTTAGCAACTACTATGTTAGGCACTATGATTTTATTAGCTGACGGTGGTATCTCTCCTGGCGTAATGTCTGTTGGAGGAAGGGTTTGGCAAGACCGCGAAAAACTGGGTGTGGTTCTTTCAACCGGTATGGCATTAAGAAAAAAAATGGCGCTTATAAGTTTGGTTCTTACGTTGCCTGTACTTTTCTATATGCTGTATTCACATGGAGCAAATATTATTATATGCTTACGTATTTCATCAGCACTTGT
>JAEZRL010000452.1 GCA_023440945.1 Bacteroidota bacterium | reverse complement strand
ACCATATACAACACATGATCTCTTCCTTTTTTTGCGGGAATAAACTTTTCTACTTTATCACTAAAAAAGATTAACCCGGCTTTATCATTATTACTGATTGCAGAAAAGGAAAGCACCGCGCATATTTCGGTGATAAGATCTTTTTTTGTTTGATGATAAGTACCAAATAAACTACTTGCACTTACATCAACCAGTAAAAACACACCTAGTTCTCTTTCTTCTTCAAATAATTTGCTGTAGGTATGGCCCATTCTTGCAGAAACATTCCATTCTATAAAACGGATATCATCGCCGGGTTGGTATTCTCTCACTTCTTTAAAAGCCATACCACGACCTTTGAATGCAGTGTGATATTCTCCTGTAAACAAATGATTGGTTAACCGCCTGCTTTTTATCTCCAACTCACGAACTTTTTTTACAATATCTGCAAAGTTTAACCCTTCCTCTTTTGAAGATTCTTTTTGTTGTTGTTTGATATTTTTTCTGAATAAACCCATCGGCTTTTATGGCACTTTTACCGTGCGGAGAATATCATCAATAATTTGTTCTGTTGTTATATTTTCTGCTTCGGCTTCATACGTTAAGCCAATGCGATGACGCAACACATCTTTGCAAATAGCTTTGATATCATCGGGGATAACAAAGCCTCTCTTCTCCATGAAAGCATGTGCTTTTGCAGCCAGTGCCAGATTGATGCTTGCTCTTGGTGAGCCACCATAACTTATCATGCTTTTTGCTTTACCCAAACCATATTGATCAGGAAAACGTGTCGCAAAAACAATGTCTATAATATATCTTTCGATCTTCTCATCCATGTACACTTGTCTAGCAAGATCGCGTCCTTTTAAAATTTCATTCAATGATACCACTGCATCTACCTGCGGAATATTTACTCCCTGCACCTGCTGTCGAATGATCATTTGCTCCTGTTCCTTATTCGGATAATGAACAATTACTTTCATCATAAAGCGATCAACCTGCGCTTCCGGCAAAGGATAAGTACCTTCCTGTTCTAAAGGATTTTGTGTCGCGAGTACTAAAAAAGGTTCTTCTAATTTATAAGTATGTTCACCGATTGTTACCTGTTTTTCCTGCATCGCTTCGAGTAATGCGCTTTGCACTTTTGCAGGTGCACGGTTTATTTCATCAGCCAGAATAAAATTAGCGAAGATAGGGCCGCGCCGCACCATAAATTCGTTACGTTGCTGGTTATAGATCATTGTTCCAACAACATCTGCGGGCAAAAGATCGGGTGTAAATTGTATACGGCTAAAGCTGCCTTGTACAGCCTGTGCCAAAGATTTTATCGTTAATGTTTTTGCAAGTCCGGGTACACCTTCCAGCAACACATGGCCATTGCTTAATAAGCCAATCAATAAACGGTCAACCATGTATTGCTGACCAATAATAACTTTTCTTAATTCCTGCCTTAATTTATCAATAAAAGCTGCACTGTATTCGATCGTTTCATTTAACCTGCGAATATCTTCTCCTGTTTGCATTACGTAGAATTAATTGTGCGTGAATGTACAAAGTAAGTATTCAGTTTTAGCTTAAAAGGAAAGACTTTTCAATTTTGGGAAACATTAACCAACAATTACGCCGTATAACTCGTGCAAATATTTATGCATTAACCATTTCTCTTGCGTTCTCCAATGCTGCTGCAGTTGGTTTTTCACCACTTAACATTTGAGCAATAGCTGTGATGCGTTCATCTCTGTTGAGCAAACGGATATTTGTTTTTACAGAACCATTTTTTGCTTCTTTGAACACAAAAAAGTGTGCATCGGCCTTACCTGCAATTTGTGGTTGATGCGTGATAGAAATCACCTGCCTTTTCACCGCAAGCTTTTTCATAATTATACCAACTTGCTTTGCAGCTTCACCGGAAATACCCGTATCAATTTCATCAAAAATCATTGTTGGAAGATGAACAGATTCAGCAACAAGTGATTTAATGCATAACATCAATCTGCTTAGTTCACCACCACTCGCAACTTTGCGAACAGGTTCAAAACGATTGCTTTTATTCGCATCAAACAAAAATTCAATCGCATCCTTTCCAAACTCATGTAAAGCTATTTCCTGTAATTGAACTTTTAGTCTTGCATTCGGCATTCCGACCTGCGTTAACAACTGGTCTACACTTTTTTCAAAAGATGGAATTTGCACTCTTCTTTTTTCTGAAATAGCTGTAGCAGTTTTATTCGCTTTATCAAACCATAGCTGCACTTCTTTTTCTTTTGCTGAAATGGTTTCATCAATATTTAAAACAGCCTGCAGTTTTTCTTCAAGTACTGATTGTATCTGCAGTAATTCATTTGTTGTTTGAACCGAATGTTTTTTCAAAAACTTATAACCTGTTGCCAAACGATCATTGATAAAGTCAATCCTTTTTTCGTCATACTGTACTGCATTATTTATTCGTTCTGCTTCGTCTGCAATATCCTGCAATTCTATTTGTGCACTGCGTAAACGTTCAATAACATTTGAAAGATCGGGATGATAAGAATGAAAATTATACAGTTGATTTGCTGCCTGTTTTAACATAACAACAACCGGTTGCTCACTTTCTGATAATTCAAAATACGTTTTTGATAAAGCAGTTTTAATACCTTCTGCATTACTTAATAATTGCAGTTCGTTATCAAGTTCTTCTAATTCATTTTCTTTAAATGAAGCTTCCGTTAGTTCGTTGAATAAAAATTGCTGGTAATCAAATTCCTTATTGAAATCTGTTTTTTGCTGCTGCAATTTTTGCAACGCTTGTTTATGCTGTTGCCACTGATAAAATTGTTCCCGGTATTCATTTAATAACGTACCGTTATCTGCAAGTCCATCCAACACTTCCCGTTGAAAATCTGCATCGCCTAATTCGAGTGTATCAAATTGCTGATGCAAATCAACTAACAACGAAGCAAACTCTTTCAATTGTTGTAAAGTAACAGGCGTATCGTTAATAAAACCTCTTGATTTTCCGCTGGATGTGATCTCTCTTCTTATCACAAGTTCTGTTTCATTATCCAGTTCATTTTGTTCTAAAAATTGTTGCACAGCTTTCTTCTTATCAACAGAAAAAACACCTTCAACAACACATTTTTTTTCATTTGTTTTTAAAGAAGATGTACCGGCTCGTTCACCTAAAATCAAACTCAATGCGCCCATCAAAATACTTTTCCCTGCACCGGTCTCACCGGTGATAATATTAAGATGTGAAGAGAAGTTGATATCAATCTCATCAATGATCGCATAATTCTGTATCCGCAATTGCTGAAGCATGCAGCAAATTTTACATTTTTAGCTGAAATAAAAACATTGTTGTTGATAAAACTATCTGCAGCGTTGAAAGTGTTGATTTTAAAATTCTTTCTATACAGAAAAGCAGTTGAGTTGCTTTATTATTATCTTGCCGGCAATGATAATAAAGGCAGAAAATGCAGGCAAACGTTTTAACAGGGATTGGATATTCAGAAAGTTGACCTGTACGTTCAGCAATGGAAATGCGTATGCTATTACCGGTCCCAACGGGAGTGGTAAAAGTACTTTGCTGCAAAGCATTGCTGCCAATATGAATGTGAATGAAGGAAAGATTGAATGGTTTTACGAGAATAAAATGATAGATGCAGAAACTGTTTTTTCTCAAGTCTCTCTTTGTGCTCCGTATCTTGAAGTGATAGAAGAAATGTCGGCCACAGAATTCCTGTTGTTTCATGCATCTTTCAAACCGCTTATATCTTCTGTTACAGTTGATGAAATTATTAAGATTGTTCAACTCGAAAATGCAGCACATAAACAAATACGTTTTTACAGTAGTGGCATGAAGCAACGTATAAAACTTGCGCAGGCAATTTTTTCTGATGTGCCTGTTTTATTACTCGATGAGCCCTGTACTAACCTTGATGCTGCAGGTTATAGTTTGTACCATAGTCTTATTGAAAATTATTGCAGCAACAAATTAATTATCGTTAGCAGTAACGACGTTAATGAATATTCTTTCTGCAATAACCGTTTAAATATTTTGGATTATAAATGAACGCAGTTTCTAAAGCATGAAAACAAAAGTTCCAACAATGTTATGTTGTTTAACTGAGCGTAGCAAGAAACGATGCCATAAAAAACAAAAGTTCGTTCAAAAAAAATAACATTTATTGTGAGACCGGCTTTTGTATTTCAATTAATCTTTCGTTGCGTCGCACTCTTCAACTGCAACAAATAATGGAACACTTTAGCTTCTTGTGTAGTTATAATAGATCAATGCCGCAATGCCAAGCAAAGCAAGAATTACAGCATATAACCACCAGTAATCTGTTGAAGTATTTTTTTCTTCAATAAAAAGCATTTCATGCATTTGCGTATTGGTTTTTTCTTCTTCACCAACACGAATGGTATGCTCTGCTCCCTGGCGAATAATCCTTTCTGCCGATAAATCCGGGAAATAGTCACTCATCCAATTTTCTGACTGAAATTCATATTCGTTTTTTTCATTCTTATAAAGCTTTCCAATCCCCGGCAAAGCAATAGAACCTGAATTACTTAACTGGTCTTTGAGATCAAAAATAAACTGATTAAAATGCCTGATCGCTTGTGTTTCTTCGACCGCTAATTCCTGAGATAAAAATTGAAAAAAGACTTTGTTAGGCAGCGCAGCCTGTGGATAAAAATTAACGACTTGTGAAGGTGCCTGCAGTTTTTTTTCTGTAAAATCCAAACGTGCAGCACTTTCTTCCGCTGAAAACCATCCAATACCCGGCAGACTTAATTTTTTATATAGAATAAAATATTTTTGAAGGTTATTAAGCATCTTCTATTTTGAAGTTTGAGCAAACGAATATACAATACCGCCCACAACATTAAAGCCTAATACTTCATATTGGTTCCAACGCTGGTAATGGTTATTCAGCAGGTTATTAAACTGTATCCAGAAATCAAGTTTTGGGATAATGCCAAATTCAACACCGGCATTCAAATCTAGAGCAGGCTTTAGTTTAAATGCTTTCATGTCTTTTGTTCTGTAACGTGCTCCATCCCAAAAATAAATATCACTTTTTAGCAAAACATCTTTCATGATATTCCAGCGCAAAGCACCATTTATTTCAATTGGTAAAAGTCCCCACGCTTTTTCATTTTCTTTCAAGCCGCTGTATTGATTAAATGTTGCCCCTGCCAACAAAGAAAATTTTTCCTGAACGGTATACCCTAATTCACCATGCAAACGAATGTCTTTTATTGTTGGCTCGTTTATTACCTGAAAAGATTTTCCTGTAAGCGTGTCGTTAACAAACAAAGCATGATTGGTGAAATTCAGATAAGACACTTTTGCATTGTATGTAAAATGATCGCCTGCAGAACCTTTAAATCCTGCATATTGTTCTTTCACTTTTGTATTCAATAAAACCGTTGGCTGCTGCAACCAGGGATTGAAGTTAGCCAGTGATTCATAAGTTGTTTTGTTGTAATAACCAATCCATCCTGCCTGTAGAATAAATTTTTCTTCATTCAGTTTTACTTCAGCAGAAAAATTTGGAAGCATGTTAAATGCACTGTTATCCCATGAAGGTATAATGCCTGCAATAATTTTAAAATTTGGTGTACCAAATTGAAGAGAGGGTGTTAAGTAAAATAAATTATTATTAATGCTTTCAATCGTATCAGTTTTATAACTTGTAATATCAGCAGTTAAACCAAGATTGAAAGTAAGTTTTTTTCCAAAAGATTTTGATACCGGCGCACTTAAAATAAAATTGCTTTCACGGCCACTGTGATTATCAGAAAAGGCATCAATAAAAATACTTGGATTGTAATTTATGCCTGTACTGTTGATCGTTTTATTACGCAAAGAAACCTTGCCACCAAAGGTGCTGAATCGCTGGCGGATATCTTCTTTCTCAAACTTTAAAGTATCGGGACGAAAACCATATAAATAACTGCTGTTGTTATCAAAAAATAACTTGCCACTCCATTCTATATTTTCACTTGGATTGAAAATGCCGATAATATCCGCATGTGTCTTACTGAATTGCTGGAATGGAATACTTCCTTTTGAATAAGTGTGTTTTGCATGAATATTAACGATTGAATTCGTTCCATCACCTAAAGAAAAACCAGCCTGCAAAAAAGGTGTTGAATAATTGCCATAACCTGCCTTGATAAAATTTTTATTCTCCCATTGAATAGATGTATCTATATAGGCAGCCAAAGGTTTTAAAGGTGAAGGCTCAAAAGTGAAAAACAAATTCTGTGCAGGAACAGCGTACTGCAATGTTGGAAGTGTTGAATCGGGTAATGGCGATGCTGCACTGAAATTTATTTTCGCTGCATTCAATAAAACAGGTTTGTATTCTGAAGTTACCGTAACTGTTCTTGGCCTTGTTGTGTCCAAAACAGGTACTTGTGTATTTGATGCAGGCTTTTTAGTTGTTTTATTTCTTTGTGCAAAAGATATATCTGAAGTGCAACCAACAATTAAAAATATAATGAGTACTTTCTTCATGCTCAGCGGTTATTTGGATGTTTGTTCTATTTTACTGTTCTTATTTTTTTCAGCTATCACGTTGTCCAGCTTTTGTTGCGCTTCTTTCTGTAATTCAGGGTTTGAAGCATTTTGAACAACGCTTTTCAGCGTTGCTTCTGCGTTGAAATAATCCTGTTCCTGGAAATAGATCTGTCCAAGAAGAATATAAGCTTTTGTTATCCAGTAATCATAAGACCCCGCCTTATTAATTACATTGAATGCTGCTTTTTCAGCTTCCTGCAATTTATTTTGCGCAACAAGAATTTCAGCAACGCGATATCTTGCTTCTGCTGCGTATTCTGATTTACCCAAGGGGATAACTGTTTGATATGCATCTGTTGCTTCAGCCGGCCGGTTGTTGTTTTGGTAATTCTTTGCCAAAACCATATTTGCCATCATCTTATCATCCGTAGCAATTCCTTTTTGCTGTAACAACTCCTCAGCATTAGGCACAGCTTCCGTCCACTGTGATAATTTATATTGGCAACGCAAAAGACCACGCATCGCCTCTAATATATTATCCTGGGCTGTGGCAATAGATTTCAATTGTTGGAAATATTGTTCTGCAGTTGCGTAATCTTTCAACTCAAAATAATTGATACGTGCTGCTTGTAACACACTTGCTTCGGCATATTGATTTGGCGCTTTGCCTGCAACTGCAGCATAATGTGTTAATGCGTTTTTATAATCTTTTCTCGCATTATAAATTTCTCCTTCTAAATAATGTGCTTCAAGTGCATACCGGCCATCAGGGAATTTGGCTAAATAATCATCAAAACCTTTTAAAGCATTATCTAAATCACGATTGTTATAACGGACACTTGCAGCAGCATAAGTAAGCGAATCTTCTTCACTATAACTTACGGTCTTACCGTTTTGACGCATGAAATTTACAAACTCACCGGGCTGTTGCCTGTTCACAAAAATGTTTCTTACATATTCAATTGCATAATCACTTTCGGTTGAATTGGGATAAGCAGAAACAAGCTTTTTAAAGTTGTTTAA
>JAEZRL010000442.1 GCA_023440945.1 Bacteroidota bacterium | reverse complement strand
ATTCCATTATCATTGAATCTTCATATCGTATTACATACATACAATGATCTGAAACAACTTTCACTTGTATAAGCGTAAGCGCCCCCTTTTCTTCCAGTTGAACAACATAATAACACTCCGGTTCTAATAATGCAAATGAATACATACTTCCCTCTTTTAAGTTTTCCTAATAGAATAATCAAGTAAAAAACGTGCAGAATTTAATGGGTGGTTAGCAGCTTTTAATGAGGTAGTAAAGAACAAAGTTATCCGAAAATGAGTAAAAAGCAGCCGCTTAACCATGCTAAATTAATATTAATGATACCAAAAGGCTGACAGGCAAGAACTTAAATATCTTAGTTTATGGAAAAAATTTAGCGTGATTGCCGCTTGACGTAATTCCATAAAAAAACCCGGCTGTTTCGCCGGGGATTCTTTCAATATTTTTGTGATTAATTTTATTTCTTCAGATACATTACTTCTTTTACCAGTTTAACTGTACGGGGAACATCAGGTAAATAAGCGGCTACCAGGTTTGGTGCATAATGCATAGGTGCATCGGCGCTTGTTATACGGCGGATAGGCGCGTCAAGGTAATCGAAGCCTTCTTTCTGAATCCGATAAGCAATTTCAGAACTTACGGATGCAAAAGGCCATTGTTCCTCAACAATTACCAAACGGTTTGTTTTTTTAACGCTTTCGAGAATCGTATGCCAGTCCAGCGGACGAATTGTTCTTAAATCAATAACTTCTGCGCTAATGCCTTCTTTTTCCAGTTCAGATGCAGCGCCTAAAGCTACTTTCATCATTTTATTAAATGAAACGATCGTTACATCTTTTCCCTGTTTTTTTATATCTGCTTTACCAAGCTCAATGTAATATTCCTCTTCAGGAACTTCACTTTTATCGCCATACATCACTTCACTTTCCATGAAGATGATAGGATCGAGTTCATAACGAATAGATTGTTTCAGCAAACCTTTGGCATCGTAACCATTGGAAGGAGAAACCACTTTTAAACCGGGAATATTTGCGTATAAACTTTCAAATGCTGTAGAATGCTGCGCACCAAGCTGTCCTGCACTTCCATTAGGGCCGCGAAAAACAATAGGACAACCAATTTGCCCACCACTCATCGCCAGCATTTTGGAGGCTGTATTTAATATTTGATCCAATGCAAGAACTGCAAAGTTG
The DNA here is from genome assembly GCA_023440945.1 of Bacteroidota bacterium. Taxonomy (GTDB): domain Bacteria; phylum Bacteroidota; class Bacteroidia; order Chitinophagales; family Chitinophagaceae; genus JAEZRL01. The sequence continues at coordinate 4,045 of JAEZRL010000442.1, read as the reverse complement.
AAAGTCATAAATTCAACGATTGGTCTTAAGCCGTTTTGAGCAGCACCAACGCCAATGCCTGCAAAACCAAGTTCGGAAATAGGCGTATCAATCACCCTTTTTGGGCCAAATTCAGCCAACATTCCCTGACTAACCTTATAAGCACCATTGTATTCAGCCACTTCCTCACCCATTAAAAACACACGTTCATCTCTTCTCATCTCTTCATTCATGGCTTCGCGTAAAGCCTCCCTGAAAGCAATTTGTCGCATAGTTTATTTCTTATAATTACTCTTCTAAAAGCCCGGCAAAAATAGAGGTTTATTATTTATGGTGAGAAGAATTATTTGATAAGAGAATGAGTTATTGTCCCAATCTACAAGCTATTAATTGAAGATTTCCAAAAATATTAGTCAGCTTTTTGATAACAGAACTAAACAAAATATCTCATCCTTTTACAACACCTATCGCCATGGTTATCCATCCTGCAATAAAACATAAACCACCAAACGGTGTAATAGCGCCTAACCATTTCATGCTTTCGTTACCGTTTGCAAGAAAAAAAGTGAGGACGTATAAAGAACCGCAGAACAAAACAATTCCGGCAATAAACAAACGTCCGCTCCACAACATCCAGGTGTTACTAAATGATTGAAATAAAATGGCAACAGCCAGCAAAGCCAACACATGATAAAACTGGTACTTCACGCCGGTTTCATAAATACCAAGAGTGTACTCATTCAGTTTATCTTTTAATCCGTGAGAGCCAAAAGCACCAAGTGCAACGGTTAAAGCGCCAAGCAATGCAGCAGTGACAAGAAAAGTTTTATTCATGATTCTTCAGTATTTCTGCGAAGCTACGTTGCGAAATCTGTTCATTTGCAAGATGATATTGTGCAAGGCCATAAAATGGTTTTCTTTCCGCCAGTTTTTTTGAAAGGAAATCATGCATCTCATTATCCGATAAACGTTTTATCAATGGCCGATGTGCTTTTCCTTTTTTCAATCTTTCCATCAAAACATCTATTGATTCATCAATCCAAATTGTGATGCCGTTTTCATTCATCCATTGCATATTGTTATAAAAACAGGGTGTGCCACCCCCGGTAGCAATGATAAGATGATCAAACGAAGAAAGCTGTTGCAGTACATCACGTTCTTTTTTTCTAAAGTACTCCTCTCCTTTTGTTTCAAATATTTCTCTTATTGTCATCTCTGCTGCTTTTTCTATCTGGCTGTCAAGATCAACCCAGTCTATCTGAAATTCTTCTGAAAGCTTTTGAGCCCAAAAACTTTTGCCCGTACCCATCATTCCTATTAAAAAAACAGTGCGTGGCAGTAGCGTTTTTTCCTTTTGAAAAGTATCCATTTAATATAGCAGAAGTTTAAGTAAAAGCATTAAAACCGGTTATATCCATGCCTGTTATAAGCAAGTGAATATCGTGTGTTCCTTCGTAAGTAATAACGCTTTCAATATTCATCATATGACGCATAATGCTGTATTCACCGGTAATGCCCATACCGCCTAAAATTTGTCTTGCTTCCCTTGCAATATCTGCAGCAATTTCACAACTGTTTCTTTTTGCCATGCTCACCTGCGCCGGTGTTGCTTTTTCTTCATTCATCAATACACCCAATCTCCAAACAAGTAACTGCGCTTTGGTTATTTCGGTTATCATTTCTGACAGCTTTTTTTGTTGTAACTGGAAAGCACCGATCGGCCTGTCAAATTGAATTCTCTCTTTGCTGTAACGCAACGCCGTATCATAACAATCCATTGCTGCTCCCAATGCACCCCAGCTTATCCCATAACGGGCTTTGGTTAAACAACTAAGCGGTCCTTTCAATCCTTTAATATTAGGTAATATATTTTCCTTCGGAACTACCACATCATGAAAAACCAATTCGCCTGTTGCACTTGCTCGTATACTCCATTTGCCATGTGTTGTTGGCGTACTAAAACCTTCCATCCCCCGTTCCACAATTATGCCCCTTACTTCACCTGCTTCGTCTTTTGCCCATACTACCGCGACATCTGCATAAGGTGCATTGCTGATCCACATTTTTGCACCATTCAAAATAACGTGATTACCGGCATCTTTAAAGTTTGTAAGCATCCCGGCTGGGTTACTTCCATGATCCGGTTCGGTTAACCCAAAACATCCTAGCCACTCACCACTTGCAAGTTTTGGCAAATATTTTTTACGTTGCTCCTCGCTTCCATATTCATAAATAGGAAACATAACCAGCGAGCCCTGTACACTTGCTGTAGAGCGTACACCACTATCGCCACGTTCCAGTTCCTGCATCATCAAACCATAGCTGATGTAATCCAAACCGCCACCGCCATATTTCACCGGGATCGTTGGTCCGAAGCAACCAAGCTCGCCCATTTGTTTTACAATTTGCTGCGGAAATTCCGCCCGTTGCGCATAATCTTCAATTATCGGCGATATTTCTTTTTTCACATAATTGCGCACCGTTTCCCGCACCAGTTTCTGCTCTTCGGTAAAAAGTTCATCAAGCTGGTAATAGTCCGGCGACTGGAACAGATCGACCTTTACAGCCATTTTATTTGTTTTTTATGCAGTGAATTTTTTATGTACCCGGCTGTATAATTTCTATTTCGCTTTAGTTGCGTCGCACTCTTGTACGCCTTTCACTTTATGCAGCAAATTATAACCGTTTACATAAGTAAAGATAACAGTCGTTAGCAATTTTAAAGATCGTTACATCTTTTTTATTTAGGAAAAGAGAATAATATCAATTGATATTAAGATAAGCAATCACTGCACGAAAAAGATACCTTATAAAAACGGTTTGATTCTATATGTTTTATCTGAATTAAAACTAATTTTATACAGCTAACCGGAATTGTTTTTATTTCAAGCTACATTTCAATCAGAGTACGTAATTCCACCGCACGGTTTAGAGCAAGTTCCCGGCATACAAAGTAATCTCATCAACTAAAGTTTGTACTATGAAAACATTATCGTTCGCTACCTTTTCATACGTTAGATTTTTTTCTTGAAGTTTTATTGAACCGTTTTTATATAGCATTAGTGGAAACACTAGCTTAAAAAATATTCCCTTTTTTATTCACCTTAAAACTAGACATTATGAAAACAAAACTCATACTGCTTATTGCGGTAACTATTATTTTAGTTAAAGTAGCAACCGCACAAACCACGGATGAAGAAACAATAAAACAAACAGTCAGAATGGAAACCGAAGCTGCGTTGAAAGGGGATACTACTGCCTGAAAAAATTTTTATATACAGGATGATAAAACTACAATTGCTTATACCGGTAATAGCTACAACAATAGTTTTATTGGTTGGAAAAGTATAGATTCTTTTCTTGTTCCCTATATTCAAAATAACCCATCCACTAAAAATTACACTTTCACCACTACAAATTTTATAATGAATCAAAATGACAATCTTGCAGCTGTTCAATATGATCAAATCTTTGTAGATGGAAATGATACAACCTCATTCCAACGGGAATATCGTACAATGATTAAGGATAACAATAGTTGGAAGATTGTTTCTTTATTAGCCGTGAATACACGCTCTTATATTTCCGGCGACTCTGCATCTGTAGAAAATGCTTTAAACAACACAGGATATACATTGTTGGGAGCAAAAAAATACAAAGACGCTATTGAAGTTTTTAAGCTGAACGTAAAACTGTTTCCCGGATCATGGAATGTATATGATAGTTTGGGTGAAGCTTATGCGGACGATGGCGATACACAGGATGCAATTAAAAATTATCAAGTGTCGATTAAAATAAATCCGAAAAATGATAATGGAAAACAGTGGCTGGAGAAGCTGAATAAGAAATAAAAAATTTAATTATTTAAATTTAGACTAGGTATATATCCTTAAATGTATATTCAACTTGATTAAATAAAATCTCCTAAACAAAAAAGCCTTTCTGCATAATTGCAAAAAGGCTTTTTAAATAAATATGGCAGCTACCTACTCTCCCGGGGGCATAGCCCAAGTACCATTGGCCATGAGGGGCTTAACTTCTCTGTTCGGGATGGGAAGAGGTGAAC
>JAEZRL010000437.1 GCA_023440945.1 Bacteroidota bacterium | reverse complement strand
AATCTATGTAAGACCTATGAGGTTTTTAGAAACCTCATAGGTCTTTTGCTCCCGGTCTATTGAAATGTCTCTCCGTGGCTGAATGTGCCGGTCAAGGACATGGGCGGATAAGGAACAAGAGTGCATATTTTTTTAAGACAAATACCGATAATGCAATTAAATTTGAGTTGGTTGCAATGTGCCTTAACACTTAACAAACCATAATCTAAATGACTGCTTAAATGGGATTTGGTTTCAACTTAATAGGCTTTCCTCTTCTACTTTTAGCAACAGTCGCACTTTTAATTTTCTATTTTAAAACAAAGAATAAAACCGCATTAAAAATTGTAGGCACACTTTGGTGTTTCGCAACTCTAACAGTAATTATAGCAACAATAACGACAAATTTTGATAAACCAATTCGTTTAACAAAGGAAGATATTGTAGGAGATTATCGCATCGACAAAAACTTTTATCCAGGCAAAAATGCTGATTGGCAATACGACCATTACAGGTTTACAATTACACCTACAGACAGCATCTATTTTTATGTAACACACAAAGACACCATTTTGAAAATATTTAAATGGAAATTGAAATACTCAAGCGGACCGCCTGACTTGTGGCGTATTCAAAGCGACACGGTATATCATGTAACAAAATACCAACCCACACTTTTTCGTGGACACCGTAAGTTTTATTATGTATTTCATTCGGACATTTATGGAAATATGTTTTTTAGAAAACAGTAAAAGCACAAAAGCCGTTCAATTTATGTAAGACCTATGAGGTTTTTAGAAACCTCATAGGTCTTTTGCCCATTTCCCGCAATGTCTCTTTCTCATGGCTGCATGTGCCGGGCAAGGACATGGACGAATAAGGAACAAGAGCGCATATTTTTTAGACAAATGCCGATAATGCGACTATATTTAAGTTGATTGCAATGCTAAAATGACAAACCCTGCAATTACTACAGTTAAAGAACATCGACCTGGATGATACTGGAGATGTATTGCGGAAGGTGGAGAAATCTTTTGGTATTTACACCTTTAATCCCGCAAGCTGTTTTATCGTAGCTACTAAATTATTCCAACTGTATTTTAACTTTTCTTCCTTTAGATAAGGCAGAAAATGATCTACACCAAATTGATATAACTCTTCAATTTTATCAGCTATGTTTTGTGGATTTGGTTCTGCGATCAATCCAACTTTTCTATCCGGAACAAGGGCCGGTAAGCCGCCTACATTTGTTACCAGCATTGGTTTTTCGAAATGATAAGCAAGAGGTGTAACACCACTTTGCGTGGCATTTTTGTAAGGCTGAATAACAAAATCAGCAGCACTTAAATAATATTTTACTTCACTGTCTGGAATAAAATCTGTCCGCAATATCAATCGGTCGTCAAGGTTATATTTTTGAATTAATTCATCATACGGTTTACGATCTTCATAAAATTAACCTGCTATTAATAACTTAAGATTTTGCATGGAATGATCAGCCTTTTCTTTAATTATCTTCATAGCTTCCAGAAGCAAATCAAGGCCTTTATACTTTCTTATAAAACCAAAGAATAAAATGATCTTATCTGAAGGATCAATATTCAGATGTTTTCGTGCTGTTGTTTTTTCAATCGCTTCGCCGAAATTATCATACAAAGGATGTACAACCTGTTGTGCTGGCTTTTGTGTAAAAGTGAGCAGATCTTTCATCACTTTATCACTCATGGTTACAAAAGCATCAATCGCTCCAATAAAATAAGAAGTGAATTGTTTATCACCGGGTCTTTTTTCGTGGGGTATAACATTGTCTGCAATACAAACAACTTTGGTATGTTTATTTGTTTTTGCAATGCGCAATAAAGTTCCAAGTGCCGGCCCCATAAAAGGAAGCCAGTATCGCACAACAATAAGATCAGGTTTTATTTTCTTTATTTCATTTCCAACAATTATCCAGTTAACAGGATTAACCGAATTGATACGAATATGAATATTTATGTCTGTTGGTGCAGGTTCCGAAGAATATTGCGTTGTGCCGGGAAATAAAAAGTTGGGATACTGCAACGAAAAAGTGTAGATGATGGCTTCATCACCCTGATGTTGAAATGCACGTGCAAGTCTTTCATTGAATGAAGCCAATCCGCCGCGTAAAGGATGTGCCGGCCCAATAATTATTACCTTGTTATGCATGAGCAAAAAATTGTGCGGGCAATATTACAAGGAACAAACCAGAATCAGTAATTTTTGAAATGTGCTTTCATAGCAACAGGATAATCTGCCAAAGCAATTTCTGGTTCAGGTATTTCAGGATGCCATAATTTTTCCCATTCAAAACTGTAGTAACCTTTATAACCGTTTTTCCGAAGAATATCAATTGCTTTAAAAACAGGGGCTTCTCCCCTTCCCAATAAAGTATATTCTTCTTTTCCATCAACCATTTTCAAATCTTTAATATGCGTATGATGAATATACTTTTTCAGTTTTTCATATACCAATGAAGGATCTTCTTTTGTTACAGACCACATGTTAACAATATCCCACACCAAACCGTTGTGTTTATCTGCTGCCATTTGCATTACTTTTTCAATATCTGCAACTTTGGTTAGTTCGCCATGTGTTTCCATTAAAACAGTTACGTTGCCTCCTTTTGCATAACCAGCCAAATCCTTCAAACCTTTCGCAATCAATTCCATTGTTTCATGTTTCTTGTCTTTGGGAAGATTGTTCGGAAACACACGCACATAAGGACAATTAATTTTATTAGCGAGATCAATAAAACGTTTTGCTTCATCAAGATTTTTTTGTCGCTCTGAACCTTCTTTTAAATGCAAGGCAGCAGAAGAACCTAAATCAACAATTTTCAGACCTTTGTCTGCTATTAACTTTTTCGTATTACTAATGTGTTCATCTGTATCAAACTGCGGTGTTTTTGTTAGGTCTAATTCACGTTGTATGCCACGAATTTCTATGCCATTGTACTGATGTGTAATAGCGAAGTCCAGGATTTTATCAAAAGACCAGTCAGGGCAGCCAAGTGTGGAAAATGATAAAAGTGGCGCATCTTCTTTATTTATAAATGAAGATGCCTGCAAAGCCAATCCGCTTAAACCAAGGGCTTTTAAAAAAGTTCTTCTTGTTTGAGTTTTCATTGCGTGATTTTCATTTAAAGTAAAACTTATTCTGAGAATGTTTTATCAAATTTATTCTTCATCATTCTATATCTTCATTCTATAAACGGCATTTTTTTTGAACAATAATGGTGCGCTTGAAATTTGCATCATGCTTTATTATCTTTCATACACAATAGAAATAATCAAATGGATATGAACCCGGTTCCCTCAAACCGTTTAAAGCAGATATCTTTTTTTATTTTATTGGTAGGACTGGGTTTTTTAATATTTACCCAACTCAAAATCTTTATTCCATCTTTTCTTGGTTCAGTTACTTTTTATGTAATGATGCGCCGTAGCATGATAACGCTTGTGTACAAACGAAAATGGCGACGTAATCTTTCTGCAAGTCTTCTGATTTTTGTCTCGATATTGATCGTACTGATACCGGTATGGGTGCTGGTATCTTTACTTGCTGCAAAAGTTACGAATGTTATTCAGCATTCAAACCAAATTCTTGCAACCCTTAAACATTTTGCAGATCAGATAAGTGAAGAATTAGGTGTACAATTAATTACACCAAATACTATGGACAAAGCAAGTTCACTTGTTGCCAATACTGTTCCCAATGTTTTAGGTGCTACTTTCAATACGTTAACTTCCATTGCATTGATGTACTTCATTCTTTTCTTTATGCTAATTAGGGCAAAAGAAATGGAAGCATGGCTTATGAAATACATTCCTTTGAAAGATGAAAATGTTTTGTGGCTTGGTAAAGATCTGCAAGAACTTGTTTATAACAATGCTATAGGTGTTCCATTGATCGCTTTTGCACAGGGCGTTGTTGGCTTGGGGGGTTATCTTTTATTAGGCGTGCCCGATGCGTTATTCTGGTTTGTTATAACCACTTTAACCTCTATGGTTCCTTTTATCGGCGCTGCATTGGCATATGTGCCTTTAGGCATTTTATTATGGGTGCAAGGTCCGGCCTGGAAAGGCATTGCTGTTCTTATTTATGGCTTTGGCGTTATCGGTTTGGTTGATAACGTTTTTCGTTTTGTACTACAAAAAAAACTTGGCGATGTACACCCGCTTATTACCATCTTTGGTGTTATCTTAGGTGTGAATTTATTTGGCTTTATAGGTCTTATTTTCGGCCCAATTCTTATCTCGCTTTTTGTACTGCTGGTTCGCATTTATGTTAACGAATTTGGCAGTAAGTAAACTAAAAGTTAATCCGTTTCTATGTATAAATGATACATTTTACCTTTGCACTCCACAATAAAAGTCTTAATTAAAGCATTAGTTACTAAAACCATCCTATGCAGAAGTTATTAGTATTATTGAGTGTGTTTCTCTTCACTGCTTTCACCTCTAAATCTGTTGTGAACAAATCAAACAATGAGGGAGATCCCAAAAAACTTCCTGCCTTATTATCTGCTTCAGCCAGTAGTTCTGCTGCCGCTAATAATCTTGTTGACTCCGTTTACAGTGCGCTTAACTTACAGGAAGCAGGCTTAAGCAGGGATGCTTTTTTTGAAGCATATAAAGGTTATGAATATTTATTGAGTGAAAACATGCTGCGAAGAAAAGATTTGTTAACGATTGCCGACTTTTCTCAAAGCAGCAGCATGAAAAGATTATATGTTATAGACCTTGCAAAGGGTAAAATATTATTCAATACTTATGTTGCACATGGACATAATTCCGGCGCTGATTATGCAACCAGTTTTTCCAACGCAAATAATTCAAACAAAAGTTCACTGGGTTTTCTTGTAACTGCTGAAACCTATACCGGCGGCAAAGGTTATAGCCTTCGTTTTGATGGCGTTGAAAAAGGTATTAACGATAATGTAAGAAACCGTGCCATTGTTATGCATGGCAGCAATTATGTAAATGGCGACAGAGCGGCAAGTGGCGTTATGATGGGCAGAAGCTGGGGTTGTCCTGCTGTTTCTTATGCAGAACATAAAGCCATAATTAATACAATCAAAGGCGGCAGTTGTTTCTTTATTTATAGTCCTGATGTTTTCTATGCAAACAATTCAAAAGTATTGAACAGCAATTTCGAATGGCCTGATCTTCAGCATACAGAAACATTACCAGTTATCGAACCTCCGGTAGTTGTGACAAAATAATTTTTTCTACCGCAGTTGACTCTATAGATCAATGCTTATTGTGTCACCACTTCTTCGTTGAGAACGTTATTCAGCAAACTACTCCATAGCAGGGTAGTTTTTTTATTTTGATTTATCAGAGATTTAAAATCAAGCTAAAGAATAACAGAACTTGTTGCAGAAT
>JAEZRL010000400.1 GCA_023440945.1 Bacteroidota bacterium | reverse complement strand
TAAGGTGTTTTATCAACATCAATGCGAAGTATTTTTCCTAATAAAGAATTAGGTTTTTGGGCATATTCGTTCTCATAATCTTTCTGTTCTAATTCGCCATGATCGCCTATAGCTATATAGAGATAACCATCCGGACCAAATTCTATTTCGCTGTTATTTACGCCAACATTGTTTTCCTCTAAAGCAAAAACGCGTTTTTCAGTTGAGAGTGAAGCACTGTCAGGATCAGTATTGCTTACATGAAATTCAGAAACTACGATCTGGCATTTATTTTTTTCACTTTTTGAAGGTGCATTGTAACATAAATAAAACTTCCCGTTCTCTTTAAACTTTGGATGAAAAGCCATGCTGAACATCGCTCTCATATCCATCGCAGAATCCTTGTTCTCTAATTTATTCCCTATGTCAATAAAAGGTTTTTGCAATAAGCTGCCATTTTTCATGATCCATATCTTACCTGAAAGATCACTGATAAAAAGACGGTGAGAATGATCGGGAGAAGCTTTCATTGCAACAGGCCGGGGAATGTCGTACGTAACAAGTTGAAGTTTAACCGCATTTGCAGAAGAATCTGTCGTGGCTGTTGAATCCTTACCCTTACCTGGATTACAGCTTGCACACACGATAATCGACACGACCATCAGACAAGAAAGAAATTTCATTGGTATTTATTAAAAAAATGCTGAGGCAAGAAAGGTAAGTATAAATTTAATAAACTATCGCTTGCTTGTCAGGTTGACAGATTATATTTGGTTGGTATTGTCTTTGCTTGCTGCATAAAGTTCCTGCTGTACAAGAGTGCGACGCAAGGGACGATAAGTAATATTAATTAGCTGGTAACAAAAAAATATAACTATGCAAAAAGGACAGATTCGTGTTCATACAGAAAACATCTTTCCCATTATCAAAAAGTTTCTTTACAGTGATCATGAAATTTTTCTTCGTGAATTAATAAGCAATGCAGTGGATGCAACCCAAAAACTGAAAACGCTTTCTTCAATTGGCGAAGCGAAAGGTGATTTGGGTGATCTGCGTATTAATGTAGAACTGGATGCAAAAGAAAAAACGCTGAGTATTATTGATCAGGGCGTGGGTATGACGCAGGAAGAAGTGGATAAGTATATTAATCAGGTTGCATTCAGTGGCGCGGAAGAGTTTTTAGATAAGTATAAAGATGCAAACATTATAGGCCACTTTGGTTTAGGTTTTTACAGTGCATTCATGGTGAGTGATAAAGTGGAAATTTTTTCGAAGAGTTATAAAGATGAAAGCGCTGTTTACTGGAGTTGCGATGGTAGTCCCGAGTTTGAATTATACCAGATCGATAAAGAAGATCGCGGTACTAAAATAGTATTACATATAAATGAAGAAAGTAAAGAGTTTTTGGAAGCAGACAGGATAAAAAATATTCTAGAAAAATTCTGCCGATTCCTGCCTGTCCCTATTTTCTTTATTGATAAAGAATCGAACGAGGAACCAAAACAAATCAATAATACTAATCCCATCTGGATAAAAAAACCTTCTGAATTAACAAAAGAAGATTACGAGAATTTTTACCGTGAATTATATCCTTTTGGTGAAACGCCTTTGTTCTGGATTCATTTAAATGTTGATTATCCTTTTCATCTCACCGGTGTTCTATATTTCCCGAAGATCAAACAGAGCTACGAGATACAGAAAGATAAAATCCAGTTATACAGCAACCAGGTATTTGTTACCGATGAAGTAAAGGATATAGTGCCCGAGTTCCTGATGTTGCTGCATGGTGTTATTGATAGTCCGGATATTCCTTTAAACGTTAGCAGAAGTTATTTGCAAGGTGATCCGAATGTGAAGAAGATCAATGCGCATATCACCAAAAAAGTGGCGGATAAATTAGAAGAAATTTTCCGGAACGACCGTACATCTTTTGAGGAAAAATGGGAAAGCCTTGGTTTGTTTGTGAAGTATGGTATGATGACAGACGATAAGTTTTTTGAAAAGGCGAATAAGTTTTTGATCATGCAGGATGTGGCCGATAATAAGTTCTACACCTTTGAAGAATATAAAGCTGCAACCGAAGCGTTACAAAAAAACAAGGAAGGAAAACTTGTTATCGTTTATACCACTGATCCTGTTCAACAGGATGCTTATATACAAGCTGCAAAAAACAAAGATTATAAGGTGGTTAAGTTAGAAACTTTAATTGATGCAGCTTTCATCAACACAATGGAAACAAAATGGGACAATGTACATTTTGTTCGGGTTGATGCAGATATTGTTGATAATTTAATTGATAAACAGGAAAACACAACAAGCATTCTTAATAAAGAGGAAGAAGAGCAACTGAAAAATTTATTTGGTTTTCAAATTCCCGATCTGCATGTAACGGTTGAAGTAAAAGGATTAAGTCCGGAAACTGCACCGGTTGTTGCAACACGTCCCGAATTCATGCGTCGTATGAAAGATATGGCGAACGTTGGCGGCGGCATGGCTTCTTTTTATGCACAAATGCCGGATGAAGTAACATTAACTGTAAATGGAAATCACCCCATCTATCAAACCATTTTAAAAGAAGATGACGCAGCCCAAAAAGAAAAACAGGTAAGAACCCTGGCTGATCTTGCATTGCTTTCGCAGGGGTTGTTGAAAGGAAATGATCTCACCAATTTTATAAACCGCAGCGTTGAATTAATGGAAGGCAAAAAGGGCAATATTATATTCGTATAGGTTAGATTTCAGGTTGTAAGCAATCGGGTTTCAGCAATAAGAGGTTTTATAATTCTGTTAAGCTGAGACTTGATTGCTGACAACTACTTCAATGCGAACAATCTGTCGCATGGCAGTGATTTGCCTCTTTACAAAACCGGTAATTTAAATAATGAGCGGTTACAATAAACATTACAGCAGGTGCAAGAAAATACAAGTGCCATTCGTGCCATACCTGCTTGGCAAGCAAAAAGGCAATACCTGTTGTAAAGAACAGCAAAGGCAGGCCGCGGTGATGATGCCTTTTCCATCCATGGTATAACGAAACCGATCCTATTATAAACGCAGCAGCTATCATTGCATACTCAAAGAAATTATTATTCAAAACCTCCACTCCAAAAATCGGAAGACTTGTAAGCACTAGTGGTAATAAAGCACAATGAATGGCACAGGCTACAGAAGCAGTTATTCCGAGAGCATCCCAGTTTATCTTCAAGTTCATTCTGCAAATTTAGGAGGCGAAGCTAAAAGTTTGCAACGATGTTGCAAAATAAAAGTTAAGCGTTTGCCAATATCTGTAAAAGCTCTTTAGGTGGCGTACCTTTACAGCATGTTCAGGAAAAAAGTTTTCGTTTATGCGGCATTCTTTTTTGTGCTTATTGTTGGGTACCTCTTCTTTGTTTTCGCCGGCACGGATAATTGGAAAACAAGGTCTGCCGTATTGAGTACGGTTGAACCGTTTATTTTCACTAATGAAAATGGCCAGACTTTCACCAATAACAACATGGCCGGCAAGGTTTGCGT
>JAEZRL010000309.1 GCA_023440945.1 Bacteroidota bacterium | reverse complement strand
GTTGCTTGTTTTTTTCTTCTTATCCTGCTTGCCAACTGGGGTGTTTTTGGCAAAATGCCTTCGATAGAAGAACTACAAAATCCGTCTGCTTCGCTGGCAAGCCAGGTATATGCAGATGATGGAACGCTGATGGGGAAATATTATCTGGAAGATCGTGTAAATGTAGAGTATAAAGACATTAGCAAGTATGTGATAGAAGCTTTGGTAGCAACAGAAGATGAGCGTTTTTATGAACATAGTGGTATTGATCCACGTTCTTTGGGAAGGGCAGTTTTTTCATTAGGCAGTGAAGGCGGTGCAAGTACGATTACCATGCAAACGGCCAAAAATCTCTTTACAGAAAACTGGGCAACACGAAATATTTTACTGCGTATGTTACAGAAGTTGAAGGAGTGTATCATAGCAGTGAAACTGGAAAAGAATTTTACAAAAGAAGAAATAATAACACTTTACCTCAACACAGTTGCATTCAGCGATAATGTGTATGGTATTCGCAATGCATCCAAAACATTTTTTCAGAAAGAACCGGACAGGCTGAATATCGCTGAAGCTGCGGTATTAGTTGGAATGGTGAATGCTCCATCTATTTATAACCCGCGCCGTTACCCGCAATTGGCTTTGGAAAGAAGAAATACTGTTATCAATCAAATGGTGCGCAATCATTTTCTTACAACTGAACAAGCCAATGATATAAAAAAGAAACCTATTCAACTTAATTATGAGAAACTGGATGAAACCGCAGGTTTAGCACCTTATTTTAGAATGGTTTTGGGCGAAGAAATGAAGCGTTGGTGTAAACAACACAAAAAAGCAGATGGTGAGAATTATAATTTATATACCGATGGATTGAAGATCTATACAACCATCAATCCACGCATGCAGATATACGCTGAAGAAGCAGTGGCAAAGCACATCAGCTACATGCAAAATATTTTAAACAGGCAAAGTAACATCAAGAATGGCTCTGTTTGGAAAGGCCATGAAAATGTGTTGCAGGCAGCAATGAAACAAAGCGAACGCTGGAAGAATCTGAAGAAAGATGGTTTAAGTGATGAAGAGATAAAGAAATCATTTCAGCAAAAAACACCGATGACCATTTTTGCCTGGAACAATGACAGAACTAAGGATACAGTGATGACGCCTTACGATTCTATTAAATATCACCGTCAAATGCTGCAGGCTGGTTTTATGGCAATGGATCCATTAAGCGGCGAAGTAAAAGCCTGGGTTGGTGGTATCGATTTTAAAACCTTCAAATACGATCACGTAAACATAAATACAAAACGCCAGGTTGGTTCTACCATCAAACCATTGTTGTACAGTCTTGCCATAGAAGATGCAGGTTTTACACCTAATACAGATGTGGAAGATGTACAGCAGGATTTTACAGGTTATGGAAAAGTACCTGCTACTTCGGCAACTTGTACCGGTCGTACCATGCCAATGGCGATGGCACTTGCCTGGTCAAGAAACTGCGCCACCGCTTATATTATGAAACAATTGGGAGATGGTGCACAGGGTGCAAAACGTTTTGTTGATTTCTTAAAATCCTGCAACGTTACTTCCAAGATAGAACCTTATCCATCAATTGCTTTGGGCGCGGAAGAAATTTCTTTGTTTGAGATGATGCAGGCTTACAGCATGTTTCCCGGGAGAGGCTTTAATGTTACCCCGATGTACATCACCCGCATTGAAGATAAAAATGGCAATGTGCTTCAAACCAATTTAGCCAAACGTCGCGAAGTAATAAGCGATGTAACAGCTTATAATGTTATTTCCATGATGGAAGGCGTGATTAAGTTTGGTACAGGACGCCGTATGTGGAGTTATGGCGTACAGGGTGACATTGCAGGTAAAACTGGTACAACCAACGATAACAGTGATGCCTGGTTTATGGGTTATACACCTGAAATTTTATGCGGTGTGTGGACTGGCTGCGACGATCGTTTTATCCGTTTCAATAATACGGACGTAGGACAAGGTTCTTCTGTTGCTTTGCCTGTATGGGCTTATTTCTACAATAAAGCAAGTAATGATAAAAATCTTGCTATTGATAAACGTGCCTCTTTTGTAAAACCGGAAATAATGAAGAATGATATCATTTATGATTGGGTGAATGATATACCGCAACAATTGGGCGCAGAAGGTAACGACATTGGTAACGGTTCTGAAGAAGATTATGGGCAACTGCCACCGGAAAGCCAGTCGCAGGATATTGCGCCTGAAAGTGAAATTCCGGTTGATACTGTTAAAAGAACAAATAAGACAGGCACTAAGCTTCCGCAACTTCCTGCAAAACCACAACCCGAAAACAATGCAAACGGGCAGCAGCCAAAAGCCATCATGCCCAAGAAACCCGGCACCAAATAGCAACAGAAAATTATGAACGAAGAGCATAATCCATGGACGATACTTGCAGGCAAAGAAGTATATGATAACAAATGGATAAAAGTTACGGAATTCCAGGTACTGAATCCATCAGGAAGCGAAGGAATTTATGGAAAAGTACATTTTAAAAATTATGCGATAGGTGTTATCCCTTTAGATGAAGAATTCAACACTTACCTTGTCGGGCAATATCGTTTCCCGTTGAATGCGTACAGTTGGGAAATACCTGAAGGTGGTGGGCCTTTAAATGAAGACCAGCAAAAAGCGGCAGAACGTGAATTACTGGAAGAAACAGGTTTAAAAGCAAAAAGCTGGACAAGAATTCTGGATATGCATCTATCCAATTCAGTTTGTGATGAAACCTCTGCTGTTTTTTTAGCGAGAGGATTATCACAACACACGGCAGAACCAGAAGAAACAGAACAACTTGCTATAAAGAAATTACCATTTGAAGAAGCGTACAAAATGGTTCAAAATGGTACTATTACAGATTCCATGTCCGTAGCTGCAATTCTCAAAGTGAGGCTAATGATACTGGAAGGAGAACTCTAAACTGCCTATCCTTTCTTTTTCAAGGCTGCCTGCGCAAATTCCATCAACGTTTTTGCATCTATATAACCCATTGTATAAAGAACCGGTTTACCAGAAGCATCGGTAACAATTAATGTTGGATAAGCTTGCACCTGGTATAATTGTGCTAATTGCGGACCAATTCCTTTTTCTCCATCAACAGTAATATTTACAAAATTCTTATTGAAAAATTCTCCGACTTGTTTATCGGTAAAAGTATTTTTCTTAAGCAACTTACACGGCCCGCACCAGGTGGCGTAGATATCAAGGAATACTAGTTTATTGCTAGACTTCGCTTGCTGCAAAGCAGCTTTCCAGTCCTGCTCAATAAATTTTATTCCACCTTCAGCAAATGCTTCTGCTGCCTTTCCTTCCTTATTAGCAGGAACGAAAGAAAGAAAAGAAGCAGCAAACAACAACGTTACAACTATATAAATACTTCTCATTGGAAAAGCTTATTGATTACAATTATGAATATACCTAAAAAACAAAAGACCCCGAAATTTTCGAGGTCTTTGTGGGAGCACACGGGTTCGAACCGCGGACCCTCTGCTTGTAAGGCAGATGCTCTAAACCAGCTGAGCTATGCTCCCATTTTTCGATTGGGAGTGCAAAGATAAGTTCTAGCTTTTTCCATCCAAATTTTTCTTGAAAAATTTAAAAATTGTTGGAGATTTTTTTTGAGCTGATATAATTTCTTTTCAACTCAAATAACGAAGCTTGTTAACATCCTCATCTTTATAAAACCTGTTCTATATTTTATATCGGAATGTTAATCATCTGAAATATTGCAGCAGAATAATAGAAATTCCTAAAATGATTTCAAAGATCATGATGAAGTCAAAATAATTACCTGCTGAACCAACTTTCATTCTTGAGTATAATCTTCCCAATCCTGAAAAGATGATCACAATGCCTATGAAATAAATCAAATCATTTATCTTATCAAGATTAAGAACTGTCCAGCCCAACAAAAAACCAAGACCAAAATAAATTCCACTCAGAAACCTGAAAAGGTTATCCAGGATACGTGGAGGTGGAATAGTTTGAGGTAAAAAAGAACCGGCTCCTTTCATTAATAGGTTTGCGCCGCCTAAGAAACAGATTAATGTTACTATTCCTAATAAAACCTGCAAGGCTATTATCATAATGTTACATTTAATAATCTCATGCGTAGTTTCAAGATATTTTCACAACAGTAAACATTGCCGTAAGAATCCTATCCTCAATTTCAAATATCTTCAATCTTACCTACAAAATTTCCTCACACCCTTTTTATCACTCTTAACCGATGCGTTCTTTGTCCTGTATCAGAATTAATAATTCCTTGGTTGTCTATTTTATCAATTCTTACTCTCCCCGAAGCATGAATGATATCTTCGTTACTCAGCATTATTCCTACATGTACAATACGGCCTTCTTCATTATCAAAAAAAGCAAGGTCACCGCATTTTGCTTCCTGCAAAAAGCCAATTACTTCACCCTGCAAAGCCTGTTGATAAGCATCTCTTTGCAAATACTTATTGAACATTTTAAAAACCAGTTGTGTAAAACCGCTGCAATCAATTCCAAAAGAACTTTTTCCGCCCCATAAATAAGGCACGTTCTCGTATAACAATACAACCATTTTTATCACTTCGTCTTCAAAAAATAACTGCTCAAATGTTATATAATCTTCTTCCTGGTATTCAACTGAATATTTTCCAAAATTCGTTCTATCAAACACCGGCGTTGCAACAGAAAGATAAGTTTGTGTGCCGGCAAACAACGCCGTAGAATTCCTTCTGTAAGTATAGCCAAGAGGTTTTATTTGTATAAAAGATTCATCTGTTTCGGTTGTTTGGTTGGTTTGTATCCATCCTTCATAACCATCATAAGTGCATTGAATCTTTATAAAATCCTTTACGGTTTCTATCACTTTCGCTGTTTCGCCAAACAACAGTTCCGTTACAATTTCGCTTCTATGCGATGCTTCTTTTCTTACAGGCGCCACTGCTACTACAACAACAATAAATTGCATAATAAAAATTGTGATTCAAGATATGGAATTAAGGTTTTGCTGCATCCTACTCTTATAAAAATTATTATTTTGAAGCGTGAATAAAGAAAGATTTGAAAATATAAGTGACCAGGAATTGCTCGAAAGGTTTTACAAAGAAAAAGACAATCAGTATTTAGGACCTTTACTTCAACGCTATACGTTGCTTTTATTGGGCGTCTGCATGAAATACCTGAAGAATGAGCAGGAAGCAAAAGATTGTGTACAGCAGATATTTTTAAAAGTGATAACAGAATTGCAGAAATACAAGGTGGAATATTTTAAAAGCTGGCTGTACATGATTGCCCGAAATCATTGCCTGATGAAGCTGCGTGATAAACCAACAAAGTCTTTAAAAGAATTAAGCGAATCTTTTTTATTGACGGAAGATATAGATATTAAAACCGATTCATTCGAAAGAGATATGGTTTTAAATTTTGTGGAAGAAGGCGTAAATGAATTGAATGAAGAGCAGAAAAAATGTATCCTTCTTTTTTATTTTAAAAAGAAGTCGTACCAGGAAATAAGCGAGCTTACGGG
>JAEZRL010000393.1 GCA_023440945.1 Bacteroidota bacterium | reverse complement strand
GCAGTTATAAAAACAGGGATGTTAAAACAATTATTTAAAAGACTGTTGCAGCCGGTTAATATACTCGTCGATGTTATCATTTGATGATGCTTTTTCCTGCAGTTCTTTTTTTAAAAGCTGTACATGTTCTTCCACTGCTTTTTTCTTTTCTTCTTTTGAAATATTTTCATTCTGATAGCGTGTATTCAACTCGGCTTCGTGTTCCTTCAAACGTTGTTTTGCATAATTTTTAAAATCATTGTTCATATTGTTACCCTTTTAATTGATTATGAGTTTGGCAGAAAGAAATACGTTTTTTTATCCGGTTCTGTTACCTTTTTAAGATGATGCGACTGCTGCATTTTGTCCAATGCTTCTGTTATTTCAATGGTTAAAGCGGCCACACCTTCTTCTGTAGAAATCCCCTGCAGTTCCATTATCTCCATCGTAATTTCATCCGCTGTTGCTTTCTTTAGTAATGATAAAACGTACCGTATCTTTTGATTAATAGGCAAGTCGGAAGAATATGTTGAGACAGCAGGCATGATCATTTTTTATCAACTTGAAAATTTCTTACTGCTAATAAAAAACAGCAATAGCCATGCCGTCATCAACTGCTGCAAAAGCATAAAAAAATAGCTGTTGCATAAAATAAAAAAGATGACTTTTATTTAAATGAAGGAAGATCAATTGAGTTCCTTCCTTCTTTCAGATCATAACTTTTGTCTTTGTAATGTAATGTCCCGCTTGTGCCTTTTGGTAGAACGATAGTTGCCTTCAATCCGGATGAAGTTGTTTGATAATCCGCTTCAACAGTTCCTTTTGGATGAGGCATAGAACCCGAAACATTTTTTAAATAACCAAGATGCGGGGTAATATTTATTTTATTAAAACCTGGCGCATCGGAATCAATTCCTAAAACAATTCTAAAAAATTCGATGTTTGGACTTGCACCCCATGCATGGCAATCAGAACGTGAACGATTGATGTCGCTCATCTCCGCCCATGTTGTCATGCCGTTTGCAAGATTATCTTTCCATATCTGTAATTGATTGAGGTAAATGTCGCCTAATCCTGCTTTTGCAAGTGCCTGGTTAACGTAGTACTTGAAATAGATTGTTGCTTGCGTAAGCGAAGAATCTTTTAAAATTTTTTCCGCTATTTGCCTTGCTGAAGTTCCTGAAACCGTATTGGTTAAAATCGCAAGTGTATTTGCATGTTGAGAAAAAAGTTTTTTCTCTTTTGTATCTGAAAATAAGTGTTTTTTATCATCCCAATATTTTGACGTGATGGTCTGCATCAATTTATTAGCCTGCTCTTTGTATAACTGTGCATACGCTTTCATGCCGAGACTATCCTCCATTTGCGCTGCTATCTGGTAAGCCCATAACAATTGAAAATCCAAAACGCTTGAAGTCCCGTCTTCACCAATCGGAGGAACACCATTTCTCCAGCCATTGCCTTCTGACCAATCTGAAAATTCCCAATAAGGTGCATTTTTCAAACTTCCATCTGCTTGTTGATATTTAGAAAAGAATTGTAACACCTGTCTTTCTCCCGGTAAAAATTGCTGAACAAAATTTTTATCATCACGATACATCCAGTAATCATGCAACATTCCGATCCACCACAAAGAGAAAGGCGGAATTTCCTGTGCATTGGCAGTTGGAAAACGGCTTAATGTTATTCCTTCTGCCATACGTGAATGATCAATTTGTGAAATAGCCTGGCGCATCAACCTGTCATCACCACTATTGAACAAAGAAACAAGTGCTTGTATCCTTGTATCGCCTACATATTGCAGTTGTTCGTAGTATGGACAATCCATATAGGTTTCAATAGCACAACTTCTTGCTGTATGCCATCCTACCTGCATAATTTTTTCGAGAACAGGATCATCGGCAACAAACTTTGCATTCATCTCAAATGGATAACCTGTGAAAATACTATAGAGGTCATCAATTGTTAAAGGCTCATCTTTTGTTTCTACTCCCAGTTGCATATAACGGAATGTTCGCCAGGACAAAGAAGAGAATATTCTGTTGTCTTTTCCATCTGCAATTAATTCATCTTTTACGCCAACAAATCTCTTTCCGTCGATGCTGTCACGATTTCCTTTTTGTTGTTGAGCTTTCCAATCCTTTTTATTTAGTTCTATAACATACAAAGCTTCTGCATAACCTAAAGTTATCTTTGCATCTTTTCCTTTACTAAATTGTAAAACGGGATAAGCATTGGTTAAATAGCCCTGGTCAAGTAAAATAGTTGCATGTGTGTTGGCAGGAATAGTGAAAGATGTTTTAGAAGATGGGAATTGCGAAGGAATATTATTAACACCTTCTGTTTTTCTTACAGATTTCAATCGTTGTGGCTTTAATTCCATTTGCGGAATGGGCCGTGGAACCAGCATCCAGCTTAAGTCTGATTGAAACACACCTTTTGGTAAACCATGAACAATTTGTGATGCAGCTTTCCAGCTTGCATCATCATAATTATACGATTGCCAGTTTTCCGGATGAAGACTATAATTGATATGTTCTCCCGGGCCTGCTACATAATAAGCATAAACAAGTTGTGGTTGTAAAGGAGAATAGCTGCTGTCAACCATACACTTCCAGGTGTTATTGGTGTTGACGATTTTTTCTTTGTCTGAATTGCCTTGCAGAATAAAACCTGTTTGAAAAGAAATTTGAGCTTCAGGTTTTTGTTCCCCAAAATTCCACACAACAGAAGCGAGTACATTGTTTCCATTTTGAAGATATGGAGCGATGTCAACCGTTTCATAATTCCAGTGAAAAATATCTGCTCTTGCAGGGCCAAGCGAAACCATTTGTCCATTTACATATAATTTGTAACGATTGTCTGCACTTACGTGAACAATAAAAGAAGACGGCTTTGCATCGAGTGAAAATGTTTTGCGAAAATGATAAACGCCATAATGATGCTCGGGTTGCCGTTCGTAGGCTATCCAATAAGCATCCCATTGTTTATTGAGAATATTGTTTTGAGCAAAAGAAGTAATGCAATAAACAAAAAATAAGAAAATAAGTGTAAGATGTTTTTTCATTGCAAGCGGTTAGAATTATGAATAAAGGTTTGCAGTAAAAGTGTGCGACGCAAGCAAAGCCTGATAGTAGCAATGCAGCTAAGTACAAAATAAAAAATATTTTTACTTGTACAATTTACATTTATTTTTATAACGCTTCAGAATTATAGCTTATTCAACAAGTCCATATGAAACATGCTTTTTTTATCATTGTTAGTTTTTGTTTTATGATGAATGTTCAGGCCCAAACCGTGTTGCCATTATACGGTAATGAAAACATACCAAACAGTAAACCATCGAAAGATGAAGAGAAAAGCGAATGGCAGAATGGCCGTTTGATAATCAGCAAGATTTCGAGGCCAACACTAACTGTTTATTTACCGCAAAAAGAAAAAGCAAACGGTGCAGCCGTAGTTATTTGTCCGGGGGGAGGTTATGGAGTAAATGCGGCAAGTCATGAAGGAAGCGACGTGGCAAAAAGG
>JAEZRL010000262.1 GCA_023440945.1 Bacteroidota bacterium | reverse complement strand
ACCGTAATCCGGATAAAGTAAACGGCCTTGGTAATTTTTATTATAAACTAACCGAATGCTTATTTAAAGGGGAAGGCAATGAAGGGAAAGTGATGGGACTGGCCGCGTATGGAGATCCATCCAAATTAAATCTCCCTGATTTGGTTGTTAAAGAAGGCGAAGTATTCATTCCGGATGAATGGAGAAAGATGTTTAAGTGCACAGAATACGATTATAAAGAAGAGAAAAAGACTTTTCAGGAAAAAGCAAATTTTGCAGCCAGGGGGCAGGAAGTTTTTGAAAAAGCATTGGTGGAAATTGCACAGTGGCTAAGTAAAAAAACGGGTTTAAAAGATATTGCTTATGCGGGTGGTTGTGCATTGAATTGTGTAGCAAACAGCAAAGTTCTGGAAGCCGGCTATAATGTTTTTATTCCGCCTGCGCCCCATGATGGCGGTACTTCTGTTGGCTGTGCTATTTATGGTGCGATGAAGTGTTTTCACTTGAAAAATGAATTTGAATGGAAGCAGGATTATCTTGGTCCTTGTATGGATATTGAAAATGTCACCAGCATTATTGAAGAAAAATACCCTGATCTTGAAATTCGTACATCAGATGATTTGATAGAGGAATGTGCAAATCATCTGTATTGGGGAAAAATATTATGCGTATACCAGAGCCATAGTGAGTTTGGTCCACGTGCATTGGGCAATCGCAGTATTATTGGTGATACAAGATACGCAGTGAATAAGTTTTGGATAAATGCATTCATTAAAGGAAGAGAGTGGTTCAGGCCGATAGCGCCTTTTGTTCTGGAAGAAGATGTGAATGAATATTTCAAGTTTGATCGCAGAAGCCCGTTCATGTTGTTCACTGCTTATTTACAGGATAAATACAAAGATCATTTTCCAACTATTGAACATATAGATCATAGCGCAAGAATACAAACCGTGAGCAAAGCCGATAATGCTTTCATTTATGACGTGATGAAAAAGTTTAAAGAGAAAACAGGTGTGGGCATCATCGCAAATACTTCTTTCAACGGCAAGGATGAAACAATGGTGGAAACACTTGAAGATGCAATCAATTGCTTTATAAAGCATCCCATACATTATCTTGTTGTTCCGCCTTACATCATTGCAAAAAAAGAGCAAGTGAAAAATCCCCTGCAATTAAAAAGCGGGAAGGTATAGCTTCACTCTTTTCTCTCTCTGTGAAGAAGGGGAAAATGAAATTCTATGAAGTGAAAATATTTATTCTGTCTCCCCATATTGACGATGCTGCTTATGGTTTAACGGTGAGTATTTCAAAGTGGGTGAAAAGTGATATCCCTGTTACTATTATTAACTGTTTTACGCAAACAAAATGGACGATTCGTTTTGTTTCGAACGACATGCAGGAGATATGCAAATTGCGCAAGCAGGAAGATGAGGAGTACAATAAATTTTTCAACTCATGCATCAATATCATTCATCTTGATCTGCTCGATGCACCATTGCGTAATGATTATATTTTTCAATACAAACCTTTTGAACGAATCGAATGGGAAGTAGTAGAAGAATTGAAAAGTTATCTCCAGAAAAATATTCCTGCTGGTGATATTTTACTTTGTCCGCTGGCAATTGGTGATCATATAGACCATGCGATTTGCAGAGAAGCGGTTGAACAGTTATATGCAGGTTTTAATATTCTTTTTTTTGAGGATCTTCCTTATGCGAACCGTATCAGCGAAGCACAAATTCTTTCTCATGCTCATGATTTAGGAAAGAGATTAAAGGTTGAGCTTATCAATAATACCAATCATTTTAACGAGTGCAGCATTAATAAAGAACAAGCGATCAGGTTATATAAAACTCAATTGAATGATGAGATATGCGCTGAAATTATTTCTCACTTAAACAATTTAAACGGCGAACGTTTATGGGGAGAAGCAAAAGTTTTTGAATTGCTTGATAAAGAAGTGAAGTGTTTAAAGTATAATTCAAACAATAAAATAGCCTGACATCATAAAAGTGTAAGGTTAATCATAAAGTATGCTTTCTGCGCCGTAATAACAAAACGGGCAAGCGAGTGCCGCAACAGAAGCTTTAATAACAGCTCGTTGCAGCAACATAAAAATACTTAAGACTTATAAACCGCTTAATGTTATGCCGATGGAATAAGGCTTTATTTCCGGCCCTACATTTTCTTTCAAGAAATTAGTTAACTGGTAAGAAGCATCAATAGAAAAATTGCCGTAACCAATGCGGCCTGTAAGTGCAAGACGTGTTGAATTAATAAACTTTTTATCGTTTTCTTTTGCGATATATTTTGAGTCGTAAACAGTGCTTCCGTTTTTATCAACCAGATTTTTTCCCTTTGTATGTGCACTTAATAAGGTGCCAACTTTTGCACCCACTGCTGCTTTAAAGCCTTTATCAGGTGTTACAGGATTTGAAACATAACGAAACTCAAGAGGCAGCTCTAAAAAAGTAGTATTGAGTTTGTATTTTTTAAAATGATTTTCCGCGCTTACATCACGAAAAGGTAAAGTGGTTGTTCTTGATTTAAGATCTATATAAGTGTTTTGAAAAAAGATATTACTGCTGCCAATACCCAAACCAAAGCCAACACTGAAATGAGGATTTGTTTTAAATGGTTTGTCAAGCATCACGTACACATTAAAATGACGTGAGAAACCGGAAGTATTAATGCTGTCTGGAACTGAGCCCCAGCTATCATAACCGTATTGAAGCATGAAATGATCGTTAGCACGATTGCTTAAATCTATTTTTTGCCAGATCTTTTTCGGTTTGGTAGTGTCTTGTGCCTTAGCCATTGCAAATGTTGTAAGCAACATTGCAGCGATAAATATTTTTTTCATTATGCAGTTTAATTTCCTTTATCGTGAAAAACTTCACAGGCAGCAAAAATAAAAGAATTGCTAAAGCCACTGGTTAAAAATAAGCCAAATAGTTTCAGAAGTAGAGGGTGGATTATAAATGGTTGATGAAACTGCTTACAAAAAGCAGGGATTACTTTTCGAGTTGTTTCAGTTATCAGGCCAGCTTTGGTTTCTTATGGCATCGCCTGTTGTGTCACTAACTTCAACGTTCTGAGCTTTATTGAAC
>JAEZRL010000239.1 GCA_023440945.1 Bacteroidota bacterium | reverse complement strand
TTGCTGCGCAATGGCTGGTACACCGAAAATTATACGGGCTCGATACCTGGAGCACTGCGTGGCGGAGCTTTTTTGGGCAGTGCAGGGGATGGTAAAATTTCTTCTGCTGCACGTAAAGATTTTGCAGAAGCAGCAGCTGTAGTTCTAACAGGTGAAGGGCACCAGGGCAAAGTATATGAACTTGCAGGTGATAACGCATATACGCTGACTGATTTCGCCGCCGAAATTTCACGTCAGGCAGGAAAAGACATTCCATTCAAAAATCTACCGGAATCAGAATACACTGCTATACTAACAAATTTTGGCGTACCACAAGGATTTGCACAGGCAATTGCCAATTGGGATGTATCAGTATCTAAAGGAGATGTGTTTGATGACAGTCGCCAACTCTCTAAGCTTATCGGAAGGCCTACCACGCCACTTTCTGAAACCGTTGGAGAAGCATTGAAGCAGATTTCGTAACAGGTGATTGTATAAGTTTCCAAAGCTACTTCGGTAGCTTTTTTTTATTTAACCGGCCTGTCTTCACCCACTTTCTCCTTTTCCGCAATGTCTCTTAGCATGGCTTTGTGCGTAGGAAGGACATTGCGGTTTCAACAGGGATGGAATGAAGAAGAAATTTAACGGGCCTTTGTGCTTTCATTTCCCGCAATGTTTCTTTCCTTATTCATAGTGACTCTTCCATAAGGCGAGGTGCGCAGGCAAGCTCCTTGTGTTAGTTATACCTGTTACTTTCTCATTCACCATTCTAAAGCAAACAAATCTTCGCAAACAGTTTAAGAACTTTTCTTTTGTTTTAATAAAATCTTTATCTTCCTTACTGAAACAGCACTATAATAAAACCATGTATCTTAAGTATTAACTGCATTCCCTGCTGTTTTCAAAACTAACTGTTCAATTAATGAGAGCTGCACTGCCATTAAAATTTATCCTTTTACCTGCAACACTTATTTGTACATACAAAACGTTTGCACAGAATAAATCTACTGATTCAACCGATAATATTGTTTCAAAGAAAAATGCGGTAAGTCTTTATCACCAGTTTGTTTCACCCGCAACCAACTTGTACAATGGAATAGAGTATATTGATTATGCTTACACTTTAACTGAAGGAAATCCTTATTATACCTCCACCGGTTTCGTTAATGGGAATGTTGGTTATAACGGCGTTTTGTATAATAATATTCCCGTTTTATATGATGTTTTAAAAGAAGAAGTAGTTATACAAAATCCTGCAGGACAAAACAAGATAAGACTGCACACGGAAGAAGTTACAAGCTTTGACCTGGCTGATCATCATTTTGTAAAACTCACCGCAGACAGTTTAAATCGTTCCGTTATTCGCACAGGTTTCTATGAAGTGCTTTATGACAATAACATCAGTTTATATAAAAAGAAAACAAAAAAGATTTTAGAAAGTACAAGTATTTCTGAGGGATTGAAAAGAACTGTAGATGAACAAGATGGATACTATATAAGAAAAAGCAATAGTTACTATGCGGTAAACAGCAAAAGATCCCTTTTAAATTGTTTGAATGATAAGAAGAAAGACATACAGCAGTTCATGAAAAAGAACAAGCTAAAAATAAGGCAGGATAAAGAATCAGCGCTTATAAAAGTGGTAGCCCATTATGATGAAATAACAAAAAGCAAATAGTTATTACATGAAGCATTCTGTTAAACTCTTTCGATCTTGTATTATCACTTTCTGTTTGCTTGTTATGTATACAACAGCTAATGCGCAAAAGGAAACATTACCGCTTGTTAACGTTGATTTTAAAAACTATTCGCTTGATTCTTTTTTTACATCACTTGAAAAACAAACAAGCTACAGGTTTTATTATGATACAGCACAGCTCGATTCCATCAGAATAACCATTACAGCAACAAAACAATCATTATCAGAGATACTTGAACTTGCTTTAAAGAACACTGATCTTTCTTTTGCAATTGATAAAAGCAAAAACGTTTTTATAAGCAAAGGTTTTGCTGTTGAAACAGCGCTGCTTCCTGGTTTTTTCACAGGAAAAGCAGACACCGCTGAAACATCAGTGCATAATACGTTGGCTGATTTTTTAAGTGACACCGCACATGTTCAAAACATAACGGGTGAAAATAAATTGTACGTTATCGGGGATAAAAATCAGTCAGGCAGTGCAACGCACTTTACCGTTGCAGGTTATATAAAAGATGCGAAAACAGGAGAACCTGTTATTGGCGCATCTGTTATGGACCAGGGCAAAACAACAGGTACAACAACGGATCAATATGGTTACTTTTTATTAACGCTTTCGAAAGGAAGACATACGCTTTCATTACAAAGCATCGGCATGAGAGATACAAAAAGACAAGTACTTGTACAATCGGATGGTAAGATAAGTATCGATATGCAGCCCGAAGTGATGTCGCTGAAAAGAGTGATTGTTTCCACAGAAAAAGCGAGCAATATTAAAGGCTTGCAGATGGGCGTTCAAAAAATAGACATTAAAGCTATAAAACAAGTACCTGTAGCTTTTGGTGAGGCAGATGTGTTGAAAGTTGTACTTACAATGCCTGGTGTAAAATCAGTTGGAGAAGCAAGTACCGGTTTGAACGTAAGAGGCGGTGCAGCAGATCAAAACCTGTTGTTGTTTAATAATGCAACTGTTTATAACCCATCTCATTTCTTTGGTTTATTCTCTGCCTTTAATCCTGAAGTTGTTAAAGACGTTCAATTATACAAAAGCAGCATACCGGCAAAATATGGTGGACGTTTATCATCCGTTCTTGAAATTAACAGTCGTGAAGGAAATAAGAAAAACCTTAGTGGAACAGCAGGCATCGGCGTATTAACAAGCAGGCTGAATATAGAAGGGCCTTTGGTAAAAGATAAATCATCTTTTATTGTTGGCGGAAGAGCTACTTATGCCAACTGGCTTTTAAATCTTTTACCCGATGAATACAAAAACAGCAGGGCTGGTTTTTACGATGTAAACCTCAACATCAATCATGAAATAAATAAAAAAAATACTATCTACTTAACAGGTTACTTAAGCAAAGACAAATTTAACCTTAACAGCGATACTGTTTATAATTATGGTAATCAAAACATTTCTTTCCAGTGGAAACACATCTTCAACAATAAACTGTATGCCTTAACAATGGCGGGATTTGATCGTTATAATTATGAAATTTCCAGCGATAAAAATCCTGTGAATGCTTATTTACTTGGGTTTGATATTAATCAAAGCTATTTCAGATCACATTTCAATTATTATGCAAGTTCAAAACATACATTGGAGTTTGGACTCAACAGCCTTCTTTATAAACTTCATCCCGGCTCGTATAAACCTTTAGGAAAATCATTGGTTGCACCGGATATTATGCCTTCGGAGCAAGCATTAGAAAGCGCTATATATATCAGTGATAAATACACTGTAAATCCTGATCTTTCTGTTGAAGGCGGGCTTCGCTATTCAATGTTCAATTTTCTTGGACCGGCATCTGTTAATCATTACGCAGATGACATTCCAAAAACAACGGATAATATTACCGGCACAACGAATTATGATAAAGGCAGTTTTATAAAAACTTATTCAGGGCCGGAGATTAGATTATCTGCGAGGTATGCATTATCATCCACTTTCTCTGTTAAAGCAGGTTATAATTCCCAACGCCAGTATATACATGTTCTTTCAAACACAACAGCAATGGCGCCTACAGATATATGGAAGTTAAGCGATCCAAATATCAAACCTCAGTATGGCGACCAGGTTTCTGTGGGTTTGTATAAAAATTTAAAATCGAACACGATTGAAACCTCTGTTGAAGTGTATTATAAAAGAATAAAAGATTATCTCGATTATAAAAGCGGTGCTGTACTTGTACTTAACCATCACATAGAAACAGACGTTATAAACACAAAAGGCAAAGCTTATGGTGTTGAAGTTTTTATAAAAAAACAAACGGGTAAAATAAATGGATGGCTAAGTTATACTTATTCCCGAACCTTATTAAAAATGGATGATCCTACAGCAGGAGAAGTTATCAATAAAGGCATGTATTATCCCGCGAATTATGATAAACCACATGATGTAACTTTCATCGGAAATTATAAATTTTCGCATCGCTTTAGTGTTTCGCTTAATGCAACATATAGTACAGGAAGACCTATTACTTTACCGATCGGAAGATTTTATTATGATGGTGCAGAAAGAACACTTTATGCAGACAGAAATGCTTACCGCATTCCAGATTATTTCCGTACCGATTTTTCAATGAATATAGAAGGCAACCATAAAGTACACCAGAAGTTTCACAACTCCTGGACGATAGGCGTATATAATGTAACGGGAAGAAAAAATCCTTACTCCGTTTATTTTGTTTCAGAGAACGGAGTTATTAACGGTTATAGGCTTTCTATTTTCGGAAATGCGATTCCTTACATCAATTTCAATATTAGCTTTTAGAAAAGATGAAGGAAGGTTGAAGATGAAGCTTTTCTTTTTGCTGAAGCACAAGATAAACGTACAAGAGTGCGACGCAAGTAAAGCATAATAGCGGAACTATAGCTGGGAAACAAAAAAATAAATACTGAGAACTGAACCTTGAATAAATGAGAAAAACAATACTGATAATTGCAACATTTATATTGTTTACAACCTGCAAAGAAGTGTATAATCTCCCTGCAAATACGCCTTCTACCGGTTATCTTGTTGTGGAAGGATTTATTAATTGCGGATATGGCGCAACCAACATAACACTTACACGAACCACGAAACTGGTAGATTCCGTTTTAATAATTTACGAACACAATGCGCAGGTGAACATAGAAGATGAAAACAATGCTACTTATCCTTTATTTGAAAAAGACAGTGGAAATTATGTTTCAGATATTTTGAATTTAAACCCTTCTTTGAAATACCGGCTTCATATAAAAACGGATGACGGTAAAGAATATATATCTGATTTTACAGCAACAAAACAAACACCACCTGTTGACAGCATTACCTGGAAAGTGGAAAATGGTGGGGTGCAGATTTATGTAAATTCACACGATCCGTCAAACAACATTAAATATTATCAATGGAAATATTCAGAAACCTGGGAATTTCATTCAACTTTTATAAAAACGCTTGAATACTCAAGAGCACCGGTAACCGGACAAATAATTGGTATTTACCCGCTTCCAAATGCTGATACAAGTATTTATAAATGCTGGAAAACACAAAACTCTGCGAAGATTATAATAGCCTCTACAGAAAAACTAAGTGAAGACAGGGTTTATATTCCTATACGTTACATAGAACCACAATCATACGAATTGAGTGTATTGTATTACATCGAATTAAAACAATATGCATTAAGTCGCGATGCATATCTGTTTAAGCAAAAGTTGAAAAAAAATACGGAGCAACTGGGAACGATATTCGATCCGCAGCCTTCAGAGCTTGGTGGAAACATTCATTGTGTAAACAATCCTGCCGAACCTGTTGTTGGCTTTATTGATGTAACCGAAGAAAAGGTTGCAAAGTTATTCATCAATAACAGCGAATTGGATAATTGGCAAAAATCACTTGATTGCATTGAACTAAAGTTGGAAAATCAGCCCGAATATTACAATCCCAGTCTTATTCCTACACATATAGCAGAAATGAGAGGAAGGGAGATTAAATCTTATTATGCGGCAGACCAGCATTGTATGGATTGTACTTTAAGAGGGACAAACAAAAGACCTCCGTTTTGGCCATGATCTATAAAAATAACTTAGCAATTCATATCGAAATGAATGATATTCTTGATTGGAAAAAAATTAGAAATGCTACAAAACCACTTTTGTTTGTATGGGGATTATTTATTGGTTTTAATGCATTTGGCCAGGATAATTTAAAGGCGATAGAAACGTCTTTCGATCAATATTCGCAGCAAATGTTTAATGAAAAAATATTTGCGCATACGGATAAGGATTTTTACCTGGCGGGAGAACTGTTATGGTTCAAATTGTATGTAACAGATGATGCTTCGCATAAGCTTTCAGATTTGAGTAAAATTGCTTACGTTGAAATTATTGATTCAACAAATAAAGCTGTATTACAGGCGAAAATTGCAATCGATAAAGGAACTGCGAAAGGATCATTTTATTTACCACTTACACTTAATTCCGGAAATTATATTTTAAGAGCTTACACCAACTGGATGAAGAATGCAGGAGCAGATTATTTTTTTGAAAAACCGGTAACGATCGTAAATGTGCAGAAAATAGCTTCACCGAAGGCAAGGACTTTTGACGAAAAATATACGATTGAATTTTTTCCTGAAGGAGGAAATCTGGTGACGGGACTTCAAAGCAAAGTAGCTTTTAAAATAACTGATCAAAAAGGCAAAGGCATTAATGCTGCAGGTTATGTTACAGATGGTACAAATATCGTAGCAAGATTCAACACACTTCAGAATGGAACAGGTAGCTTTTTATTCACGCCCTTAACCGGCCATTCTTATAAAGCGTATATACAAACGACGAATAATAAAACCATAACAAAAGAATTGCCAACGGTATATCCATCAGGAATGGTTATGAGTGTTTCTTCAGATGATAATAACGTTAAAGTAAATGTTCAATCAAATATTCCGGTAGAAAATACAGTTTATCTCCTGGTAAATAACGCGTCTGTTATTAAACTGGCAGAACAAAAAACGCTGCAGAATGGTAATGCCATTTTTACTTTCAGCAAAAAACAATTGCCTGATGGTATTTCGCACATTACAATCTTCAATAGTCATCGACAGCCGATGTGCGAAAGGTTGTTTTTCAAAAAACCTGTGGATAATATTCAGTTGATCTTAACCACTGATAAAAGCGAATATAAAGAACGCAAGAAAGTAGAAATAGCCGTTTCCGTCGAGGGGCTTTCTGCAAACGATTCAGCAAATCTTTCCATGTCGGTATATCGTCTCGATTCGCTGCAGCATCCGGGCAACAATTTTATTACTTCTTATTTATATCTCACTTCCGAACTTCACGGGTTTATTGATAATGCTTCTTCTTATTTCACTGAAGAAGGAGAAGAAGATGATTTAGAAAATCTTTTGCTTACCAATGGATGGAGAAGGTTTAAGTGGGAAAATATTCTTCATCAAACAAAGCCATTGTTTGCTTTTGTTCCTGAGTACAACGGTCATATTATTACCGGTAAAATAACAGAAGCAGCAACACGCGAAGAAGCAAAAAATATAGAAACTTATCTTTCTGTTCCTGGATTAAAAACACAATTTATTCCTTCAACAAGTGACGATAAAGGCAATATAAAATTTGAGATAGAAGATTTTTATGGTTCATCTGAAATTATTGTTCAGCCAAAAGAGATAAAAGATAATCGTTATAAGATCACTATAAACGATCCTTTCAGCAATGCTTATTCCTCTGTTTCACTTCCCACATTTAATTTACCTGCAGATAATCCAAACACATTATTAGAGCATAGCATTAGTATGCAGGTACAAAATATTTATAACTCTGCAAAACTCAAACGTTTTTATCAACCTATAAGCGATACAACCGCTTTTTATTTAACGCCTGATACAAAATATTATTTAGATGACTATACCCGTTTCAATACGATCGAAGAAGTATTGCGTGAATATGTATCAATGGTAAATGTTACACGAAGAAACAACCAGTATCATTTGCCTGTTTTTGACAAAAGTCGTGAAGTGATGTTTCAGAATGATCCGTTGCTTTTGCTTGATGCAGTACCGATCACAAACTTTAATAAGTTTATGGCTTTTGATCCATTGAAATTAAAAAGCCTTGAAGTAGTAAACCGGAAATATTTCTATGGCACATCCGTTTTTGATGGAATACTTAACTGGAAAACTTACAACGGGGATCTTGGTAATTATGAACTTGACCCCAATGCTGTGATAGTTGATTATGAAGGGTTGCAACTGGAACGTGAATTTTATTCACCCGTTTATGAAGAAGAGCAGCAAAACAGTCACTTGCCGGATTTTAGAAATGTTTTATACTGGTCGCCGGATATAAGCATTACTCAAAATGAAAAAAGAACGATAAGTTTTTACACTTCAGACTTACCAGGAGAATATGAAGTGGTTGTACAGGGAATCAGCAGTAATGGCTTACCGGGCAGTTCAGTAATGAAGTTCGAAGTAAAAAAATAGTGCAACAAGGCTATTTGCTCTTGAGGAAAATGAAATCAACTTAAGTAAAAAATTGCGAATCTTTAGTTGACTATTATGCTGTACTCACCCGGATATTTATACAAAAATCTGTTGTGCTGCTTTTTTATTCTTTTATATTTCGAGGGCAATGCACAGGAAATTTGTAATAATGGAATAGATGATGATGGTGATGGCCTAATAGATTTGAAGGATCCGCTTTGTCAATGCCGTTTTACAGTAAACGGAAATATTCTTCAAAATGGTTCATTCGAATCGTATGATCATTGTCCTTCTTATACTTACGATAAAGATTTCAACAATGTTTCTTACTGGCAATACGGAACTTTTACACATATCAATGAAGCAGATTTTTATCACAATCTTAATTGCAGTTACGATTCACAACAGGTAATGCGGTTTATGCCGCCTGCACTTCCTTTACCGGATGGAAAAGCTTTTGTTTCCATTCTGAATTCTACTTTTACGGATGCATCAATTTCTGAAAATGAATTTCCCAAAGGTTATATAGGGCAGTGCTTGCAAACACCGCTTAAACCAGGAGAAGATTATACGTTGAGTTTTTATGCAGGAAGATTTCGCTCCTGGGATAACCCAACCGGAAAATTATTTCCTTTTACAGTGGCCGTTTTTGGTAACAGGGATTGCAAAGCAGTGCCTTTTGGAAATATTAATGGTTTTGGTAATGGATGTCCGGTAAATTATGAGGGTTGGGTATTGCTTGGCAAAACCACTGTTTATACAAAAGCACAATGGGTAGCGAGTAAAATAAGACTTACTATTCCTTATGATATTAATGTAATAGAAATAGGTGTTGATTGCACAAAGCTTCCTCCCATAATTGACCTTGCGGACAGTACAACTTATATGGACTACCATCTTTATTATTTGGATGATGTTCATTTATTGCCAACGAAAGATTTTCCTTTTCAATATATTCAAACAGTCAACGTCAACAATTGCAATGGCTACCCTGTGTTAAAAGCACCTAAAATGGCAAATGTTTCCTATCAATGGTATAAAGACAGCATTGCAATAAAAGGTGCTACTGGCAATACTTATGGAATAACAGATACTACAGGGAAAAGCTATTACAATGTTTTAATTTCTACAGATACAAGCTGCATTATTTCCGAGCCATTTTTAATAACCTCAAGTAATCTTACCCAAATACATATTCCTGCCGACACTTTTTTTTGCAATAATAACACGCTAACACTTGCTCCTTCCTTCGAAGGAATTACTTATACTGTTAATGGAGTTGGAAAAACCAGTGTAACAATAGAAAAGCAGGGCTTGTATAATATATCAGCAAAAGACAGGTATGGATGCGAAAGAAATTTCAGCGTTAAAGTAAGTGAACAAAATTGTAAAGATTGTAATCCTTATATACCGGGTGCCTTCACGCCAAATGATGATGGATTAAATGATTTATTCATGATAAAACCTGGTTGCACTTATTCTGCATATAATCTTAGCATTTACAACAGGTGGGGTAGAAAATTATTTTCAAGTAACGAGGCGAATAAAGGATGGGATGGAAATTATGCTAATGAAAAAATGCTGCCCGGGGCTTATATTTACTTTCTACGTTATAAAACTACACAAGGGATTTTAAAAACATTCAAAGGAGTTTTAGTTTTGATAAGATAGGCAGCATTTTTTGTAGCTATATTATCTGGTATTGGTAAAGCTTTTCAACAACATCTTCTAATTCTTTCAAGCAACGCAAATAAAAAAGAGCATTTTGCGTTATCAACAAAATTTTGAGAACAAATGAAAAAACTATTTACGATTCCCTGCTTTATCATTTTAGTACTTGGCTTTGCCGGTTGCAATGTTGGAGGTAACGATACTCCTTCGGCTCCTTCAAGCGCTATACTTTTTGGAACACTTTCCCCCGATGCTCCTGCTGTAAATATTACATACGGAGATATTTCTATAGCAGGCGGCATGCCTTATAGCAAATACACACCTTACGCCCAAGTGCCTGCAGGAACATCAAAACTTCAGGTTACTGATGCAACAGGATCAACAACTTTTGCAGATGTAAGTGTTTCGCCTGAAGAAGGTAAATATTATTCTGCTTTTTTAATTGACTCTGCGAAGAAAATGAAAGTTGCCTTTTTGAAAGATGAATTAACAAGCGTTTCTGCGGACTCTGTCAAAATACGATTTTTAAACTTCTCCCCTAATTCTTCAGCCATCGATCTCGCTGTAAAAGATGGCGATATTTTATTCGCCAATCGCAATTTCAACGACCAGGATCTAAGTCCTGATAACAAAAAATTCATTGAATTAAAAGCGGGTAATTATAATCTCATAATTAAAGAAGCCGGAACATCCAGTATCATCGCAGGGCCTACTTTATACACATTAGAAGGAGGTGGAACTTATACCATCTTTTTGAAAGGTTTTGTAAGTGGCACATCCGAAAAAGCATTAAGCCTTGGTAATATAAGACATTCATAATAATTAAATACTATCGTGTATAAAGCCGGGATCTTCCCGGTTTTTTTATTTCCTCCCCTTTTTAACAAAATCAAAATTTGCTTGGTATTTCCTTGAGGCTATATCTTTGCACATGGCAATACTAAATAATTCCTCCTCGGGATCCCTTTATTCTTCAAGATTTTTTGGTCAGGGTTTAACATTCGATGATGTTTTACTTATGCCTGCTTACAGCCAGGTGCTGCCAAGAGAAGTAAATATTCAGTCTCAGTTAACAAAACAAATAACCCTAAATGTTCCAATGCTTTCCGCAGCAATGGACACCGTTACAGAAGCAAATCTTGCAATGGCTTTGGCAAGAGAAGGGGGACTTGGTTTTCTGCACAAGAACATGACGATAGAAAAACAGGCTGAGCAAGTACGCAAAGTAAAAAGAAGTGAAAGCGGTTTGATTTTAGACCCCATCACCTTACATGATGATGCGACAATCGGCGATGCCATGCGTTTAATGAAAGAAAACAAGATTGGCGGCATTCCTATCGTTGACCATAATGATAACCTTGTGGGCATTCTCACCAACCGGGATCTTCGTTTTGAAGTAGATAAAAAAAGAAGCGTAAGCGAAGTGATGACTAAAGAAAATCTTGTTACGGCACCGGAAGGAACGGATCTTAAAAAAGCTGAAACGATTCTCCATCAGTATAAAATTGAAAAATTACCTGTCGTAACACGGGAAGGAAAATTGGTGGGGTTGATTACCTACCGGGATATTTTACAAATACGCAATTATCCTAATGCAGTAAAAGATGCCTTCGGACGTTTACTTGTTGGCGCAGCGCTTGGCATCACCAAAGACCTTTTAGACAGAGCTTCTGCTTTGCAACAGGTAGGCGTGGATGTAGTTGGTTTAGATAGTGCGCATGGTCATACAAAAGGTGTAATTGAAGCATTGAAATCTTTAAAAAGTAGTTTTAAGAATCTTTCAGTCATAGCAGGTAATGTGGGTACGGCAGGAGGTACAAAAGCATTAGCCGAGGCAGGAGCGGATGCAGTGAAAGTTGGAATTGGCCCTGGTTCTATCTGTACCACCCGAATTGTTGCAGGTGCAGGCGTTCCACAACTTACAGCCATTATGGAAGCTGCTTCCGCTTTAAAAGATACAGGTGTTTCCGTTGTGGCAGATGGGGGCATTCGTTATACCGGCGATATGGTTAAAGCCCTGGCTGCGGGTGCAAACGTGGTAATGATGGGGAGTGTTTTTGCCGGCGTAGAAGAAAGTCCCGGAAGCACTGTTATTTATGAAGGCCGTAAGTTTAAAGAATATCGGGGCATGGGCAGTATTGGCGCTATGCAACAGGGAAGTAGTGATCGTTATTTCCAGGATGTTGAAGACGATATTAAGAAACTGGTTCCTGAAGGTATCGAAGGTCGTGTAGCTTATAAAGGCAACCTCAACGAAGTGGTGGCACAGTATGTTGGTGGCTTGCGTGCTGGAATGGGTTATTGCGGTGCCAAAAATATAAGTGAGCTACAACAGGCTACTTTTATACAGATAACCAATGCAGGCATGCGCGAAAGCCATGCACACGATATAGAAATAACAAAAGAAGCACCTAACTATAGCCGTAGATAATTTCTTTTATCCATTTTTCAGTTTATTTATGCGTCCCGATTATCATTGTTAAAAGATGAGTTTTTGCAACAGTACAGAAGTTTAATCAGTATGGATTAAAAAAACGAGATGTATAACTAGAGAAGTCCTGTTTTTTAAAGTGTTTGAAAATTATTCAAACCATTATTTTACACTTTTACAGGACTCTTTCTCATACATGAGACCTTGTATAAAGCAGGTATAAAGCGGATTTTATTATCCTTGGTAAAGACCTTATGAATATTGATGAAAAAGATATTTTATATCTGGTGAAGTTCTCGCCACTTGTATGAAGTGGCGAAAAGGTTTATGAAAAATAAGTGCAGTATTTTAAATAAATTTGTCCTTCATCGCTTGCCGCTATAATAACTTTGCGTTCTGAAAATACCAGGGACGCTATTCAAAAAGCGCACAAATAAAATCAATGAAAGCGGCAACGGCAGAAGAACAGGCACAGATAACAAAACAAATAGCAGAGCAAACTGTTTTTTCTATCATATTAACCATCAGTTTCTCTCACCTGTTGAATGACACCATTCAATCGCTGATACCTTCTATCTACCCGATTGTAAAAAAATCATTTCATTTATCTTTTTCGCAGGTGGGATTAATAACCCTAAGCTTTCAGCTTGCTGCATCCTTCTTTCAGCCTTTTGTAGGTTTATATACCGATAAAAAGCCTCAGCCTTATTCGCTTGCGATTGGAATGGGTTTTACTTTGATCGGGTTGGTTTTCTTGTCGCAGGCCGCCAATTTTCACATGCTTATCATTTCTGTTATCTTGATTGGCACCGGCTCTTCTGTGTTTCATCCCGAAGCATCAAAAGTTGCTTATATGGCCGCAGGTAACCGTCGCGGACTTGCCCAATCGGTTTTCCAGGTAGGCGGTAACGCAGGAAGTGCTTTAGGGCCGTTGCTTGCCGCATTAATCGTTGTGCCATTCGGTCAAACAAATATTTTATGGTTCTCGCTGCTTGCTTTGCTGGCAATTATCGTGTTAACCAGAATCGCGAAGTGGTATAAGCAAAACATGAACAGGATAAAAAAGAAACCTGCAGCTGTTGCACATGCTGTTCATTCGCCTGTGTCGAAACGTAAAGTTGTTATCTCCATCCTGATATTAATGGTGCTTATTTTCTCAAAATATTTCTATCTCGCCAGCATGACGAGTTATTATACTTTTTATCTTATTTCTAAATTTCATGTTTCGGTTCAAAGTTCACAGCTATACCTGTTCATCTTTCTTTTCTCAACAGCAGTGGGAACTTTCATTGGCGGCCCTTTAGGGGATAAATACGGAAGAAAATACATCATCTGGTTTTCCATACTTGGCGTAGCGCCATTTACCTTACTGTTGCCACATGTAACTTTATTCTGGACAAGCATTCTTACCGTTTTTATCGGCTTAATATTGTCTTCTGCTTTTTCTGCAATTCTTGTTTATGCGCAGGAATTAATTCCCGGAAAAGTTGGAATGATCTCGGGATTATTTTTTGGATTTGCTTTTGGTATGGGTGGTCTTGGTTCTGCATTGCTTGGTGCATTGGCAGATAAAACAAGCATCGAACATGTATATAATATTTGTGCCTTCTTACCATTGATAGGCATCATCACCGGTTTTCTTCCTGATCTGCATAAGAAAGAAAAGAAGAGATTAGATTAGGAGAATAAAAAGTTCGCATAACTTTTTACAAGCCCAATGCGAACTTTTATTTACAAAGACATTCAATGGCATCAGTTTTCTCAATCCTCTTCTTCATTCTTAGCCGGCTTGTTCTTTTCGCTATTAAATTCGCGTATGCCCTTTCCAACACCTTTCATCATTTCCGGAATTCTTTTGGCTCCAAAAAGTACAAGTATTACAACTGCGATGATAATTATTTCCCATATTCCCATAATAAAAATTGATTTTAAAAACTCAATGAATGAAAAGGATACACATAAATATATATGATTTGATTTTATTGAACGAGTTTTTACATGATTAACTATTGTAATCTTATATTAATCTTTTCAGAGAGAATGCCTTCCGCATCCTTTATCAACATAAAATAAAACGGCTGTGATAAGATTTATCACAGCCGTTTCCATAATAAAAAATCCCTTTATACAGTTGTTTCTTCTTTTTTAAACATTAGGTCGTCTATCAATTTTTCCAGTTCTTCCAGGTCGAAAGGCTTTGCGAGAAATGCATCTGCACCCGCTTGTTGAGCCAAAGATTTGATATCGTTATTAGCTGAAAAGTAAACGATAGGAATTTTCTTAAATTCTTCATGACTTTTTATGGTTCGTGAGGCAACAATGCCGCCGGTGTCAGGTATCCAGTTATCCATCAGAATAATATCAGGCTTTACTTCTGATACCATCTCAATAATATTGTTACAATGTGTGCTGGTGTTCACTTCGCAACCCTGCTTCTCAAATACATAACCGCAGATAAACAGGATATCAGGATCATCATCACAAATTAGAACACGTTTCTTCATGGTCAGTTTTTAATTTATATAGTTGTTTTCAAAGGCAATACTATGTGAAATTACTATTATTCTTTCTTAAAAATTAAAACTTATACCTGCATAATAATTTCTTTCAGGCGCCGGATTATAATAACGTTTGCCTAATGCATTGATATCATTGCCCAAACTGTATGTTTCATTTAAAAGATTATCGCCACCAACGAAAATGTTATACCTTAATCCATTTCTTTTAATCATCATTCCAAGCTTTGCCTGTAATAAATGATACGGATCTGCATACGCATCATTTGCATCATTCAAAGGAAGTGAAGAAGTATAATTGAAGATAACATTTGCATATAACCCATGCTTTGTTTGCATTTCCAGTGTTGTTACATTGATATTTCTTGGAACGCCTGTTAAACGATTGCCGGAATAATCATTTGTACCTGAAACATAATTATTAAAACGATAAGGCTGATAACTGAAGCTGTTAGAAACACCCACAAGAGAAATAAAATGTTGTGTGTTCCTAACAGGATAAACATTTATCCATATCTCTGCTCCTTTTTGGGTTGTGCTACCTGCATTTACAAAATATTCAGCGCCGGTTTCATTTACTCTTCTTACGATGGCATCTTTCAAATGAAAATAATAAAATGATGCATCAAATAAAAAGCGGTTATCCCATGCAGTGCCTTTTATTCCCGCTTCATAATTCCACCCATATTCAGGTTG
The DNA here is from genome assembly GCA_023440945.1 of Bacteroidota bacterium. Classification (GTDB taxonomy): domain Bacteria; phylum Bacteroidota; class Bacteroidia; order Chitinophagales; family Chitinophagaceae; genus JAEZRL01. Next base: position 4,083 of record JAEZRL010000239.1, on the reverse strand, counting down.
AAGATTGGGGTAATAATTGTTATCAGACGGCCTTATTTCTGCAAGTGTAGGCGGTGAAAATCCACGGGCTGCAATTGCATAAGCTGAAACATCTTTGTTTAACTTGTACAATAAACTTAACCGGGGTGTAAACAAATTCTTCTCGTTTGTATTCTGAAATTTATAGAACAAACTATCTGTTGTTCTGCGATAACGATAGACTTGTTTATTTGAACTTACGCCAGCCTGGAAAGTGAGTTTATTTAATAAAGTAAGATTGATCTGGGTGAATAAAAAGTACTGTGTGGCATACAATTCATCCTTGAACTGCACAGTATCCATCACACCTTTGTTATTGCCATAATCATCGATGTGTGCATGATTTTGCTGCCATTCGCCGCCTGCCAACCATTGAAAGTTATAACGAGTGCCGTTTACATGATAACGAAAAGTTGTTCTTCCGCCATAATTCCATTCATTGCGCTTTTCATAATTGGTGATGAAAGGATTGGTAAAATCAGTATGATTGAAAGTAAGTGTTGTTGTGTTATCGAAGTATTCATTAAATGCCGATGATAAACTTGCGCCGGCAAAAACAGTTTTATTTCGGATAGAAGCATCTTGCTCAACAGCACCGGGAAGCGTAGGCGTTGCCTGCCTTGCAAACTCAGGATCTGTTTGCATTTGCTGCAATGTTATACCGCCGGGTGTTTCATAAAAAAGATCGGTGTAAGAAGCAAGAAAAGAAAGTTGTTGTGTACTGTTGATATTCCATTTTCCATCCCATTTTATTGCATCACGTCGCATAGCTGATTGCTGGCGATAGCCATCGCTTTGCAAATGACTTTGTTGAATGCCCGTTGAGAAATTGGAAGATTGATACTTCCATCCTGCCTGTTCATTGAATAAACCAAAAGAGCCGCCACTGATTGAAACATTATAACCATTTTTTTGGTTGAGTGAAAAACTGTTTGGATGAAGTATCAGGGCGCCGCCGGTATTTGCCCCATATAAACTGCTTGCCGGGCCTTTTATCACTTCAACAGATTGCACCTGGTTTACATCAACCAATTGAAGGTAAGTGTTGCCGCCGGCATCGGTTAATGGAATATCGTCCCAGTAAATTTTTACATTACGGACGCCAAAAGGCGAACGCAATAAACTACCACGAATAGATAAACGATAGCTACCGGGAGAACGCTCTTCCATCCGTACACCGGGTACTAAATTTAAACCCGGCAGAAAAGAAATATTGTTTACAAACTGCAGTTGTTTTTGATTAACAACAGCTACCGCAGCCGGCACTTCTTTCCATTTTCCCTGGGACTGGAATGCAGTTACAGTAACGTTTTCAAGAGAACTTGTATCAAAAGAATAAATAGAGGTATCACTTTGGGCCTTAGAAAAATTTGCTGTTATAACAAATGCAAGAGCAAGAAAGAAATGTTTGTAGCTGAGAGCGGTTTTATTCATTATGCAGTTTCATAAAATTGTTCATCAAAATCTTGCAGTTGAAGAGTGCGACGCAACGATGATGCCAGTTTCTCCAGCATTTAGTCCGTTACTGGTTCGCTATATATACCATACGCATTCATCAACACACCTTTCAGGTTTTTACTGTCTGAAGAGATGGCATAAAGGATAGATGCATCCGAAGGATTGCTTTCTCCTTCAAAACGAAGATACTTGTCCACTTTAAATTCATCAGCAAATATTTTAAACTCGCCGTTACGGCATTCAAGGCAATTCTGACGAAGGTTAAAGTCTTCAGTATAACCCTCTTTGCGTAATTCGTTTATCGTTTCGAAAAGTGTGGGCATAACGTTTATCATTTACTGAATGTAGTAAAATTGGTTTTTACTTCGCTTGTTCCATTCTCTTTTTTGCTTGATCAACCAGAGGATTCATCTAAAAATGTTTCTCCTCTTCTGTTGCTTGACTCTTTATCAACAGCACTCCGTTTTCACCATAATCTTTGTACCGAAATTGCTTGTTGCATTCAATGAGAATGCTAAAGCTTGAGCTTTCACCGTGCATTTCATTTCAAACCTGGTTACATTTATTCAAAATGGCCAAATCATTTTAAAACAAATGTTTCGTCCCATATTATAGATGCCCAGATGCCTATTGGCTGATTGTGTGTAATGTTCAAAATATTTCAACCGGCTTAAATTGGATTGATAGGCTGTATTAAGCAAATTAATTGCCTGCAATTGAAATTGTAATGTTTGTGCTTTCGAATATCTTATTTCAGTCACAATACCACAATTGAATAAAACATACGATGGGGATTGCGTTTCGGTATTGCTCAATGCCAAATACCGGTTTTGCGCGCCTGCAAATTCTATTTCAATTTTGGGTGTTAGGGCAATGAAACGTTTTGAGTTTAGCTTTATTGATTGCGAAATGCTACTAACTAATTTCAAAGGTGGAATAAGAGGCAAATATTCTCCATTTTCATTTTTGTCTTTGTAAATCTTTTTTCTATTAAAGCCATATACAACAGCTAAGCTATTATCAAATCGGAAGCCGTTAAGCTTTTTGGGATGAAAAGCCAGCCAAATTTCTCCGCCGTAAAGTTGCGCCTCTGCCTGCTGGTACTGATAGGTTTTGTTTCCCTGCATATCAACAATTGCATTTCCATACGCATCTGCAACTAAATTTAAATAGATATAGTTTTGAATATTGTTATTGAACAAGCTAACATCTGCCGAAAAATTTTCAAACCTTGCGCTTGCTCCAATATCTTCCTGCAATGAAAATTCAGGATCAAAATTTTTGTTGCCCAAATAGATAATGTGAGCACCGGGATCAAGCCCATTACTTGCTATTTCGGTGATGTTTGGTGCTCGATATGCTCTGCCAATATTAGCTTTCAAACTGATTTGATTGGTTGGCTGAAAGGTTACTCCCAAACTTGCAGATGTTCCCTTAAACGTTTTTTTATAGGCATCAAATTTCAATATTGCATTAGCAGTGCCTGGAATATTTACTTTTTCGTCAAAGCCTGTTGCAGGGTTTGTTCTTACATAAAAATTATCCCACTTTACCTGCCGCATATCATAACGCATGCCACCGCTTATGCTCCATTTATTGTACTTCCATTTTGCATACAGATACAGTCCTCCATCGTACAGATCGTAATCTGGAATAGGAAAATCAGTTGCCTGTAAACTTTCATTGTTTTGCAACATCCCGTTAATACCGACAGTAGTTTCAACATTTGCAAACTTCGGTGTATTATATCGCAAGCCATAATTCAGCGTATTTAATCTAACATACATTCCTGCCAGTTCAGGCAAGGTTGGATGATTGTATTCTCTGCGAATATTGTGTTGAACACCTAATAAGAAATCAACGTCACCCTTGCCAACATGATAAAAATTATGCATGTACATCCTGTAATGCTGAATGTGTTGGGAAAGTGCAGGCAGTTTATACGAGTTTAATTCTCCGTCTGAAACAATAGGACGATGTTTAATTGTGTCCTGATCACCTTCATGAATTTGTTTGGTAAATTTTCGTGTAATGGAATCGCGGCTGCCATCAGGAATTGCTTGCCGGTTATCGTATAGCGTGAAATTGAAATGCGTAAAACCTTTAACCGTTTTGTATCCTAAAAGAGCAGAAAAATTTCTTTCTTTAAAGTTAGAGAGATATACCCTGCCGTCAATCGGATTACGATAATTTTTTGCCATGCGATAAGAGCTGCGAATCGCGAACAAAAAATGTTTGTTGTTGTAATTTAGCTGTAATCCGTTTCCAATCAAATTATTGTTTGTTTGATATTCACTTATAAATTTTCCATTCAATTTTTTATCATCAAAATTCGGAACCACAGGAAAAAGACTTACTACTCCCGCCAACGCATCTGAACCATACATCATGCTTGCGGGACCTTTAATTATTTCGGCCTTGTAAATGTTGTAAGCATCTACTTCAATACCATGTTCATCACCCCATTGTTGCCCTTCCTGGCGAATGCCGTCATATAGAATAAGTACCCGATTGTAGCCAAGCCCACGGATAAAAGGCTTTGAAATGTTGGCGCCAGTCTTAACGGCATTTAATCCAGGAACATTTTTTACCAGGACATCAATAATG
>JAEZRL010000181.1 GCA_023440945.1 Bacteroidota bacterium | reverse complement strand
GGATGTTTCAAAATTGAAAGATTTAAAAACAAGCGAAGAAAAAATACCTTATATACTTCCTATTGCAGGTATTGAAACTCTTTCTCCAAGAATGAAAGCGTCGGCATTAGAAGTCGCTCAAACTATTACTACCTGGCCGCAGTTGGCAAGTGCGGTTACTTATGGAGGCGGAATGACGGCAGACATTTGCAGAAGAATTCTTTTAGATCAGTTACATCAATCCGGAAGGTATTTTATTGACTTTGAGGAATTGATTTCAGACCCTGAAGAAACAGCAGTAAATACAACGAATGAAGAGGTTGCTCCGCTTACTTTAGAAGAAGTTCAAACTATAGTTTCTGATATTTCTTTACCAGCTGAAGATAACTTTATTCAGCCTGATAAAACTTTAGTGGAACAATTAGTGGAGGCGGGATCAAAAGCACCTTCAGCCGGTAATAATCAACCCTGGAAATGGTATTTTGATGGTAAATCTTTATGGCTCTTACATGATAAGCATCGATCTGTTTCTTTTGGCGATTTTGAAAATATGGCCTCTTTCATAGCTTTGGGAACAGCATTAGAAAATCTTTCATTAAAAGCAAAGGAACTTAATACTCCCCTTAGCATTCGTACCTTTCCCTCAAATAAAACTAGAAAAGCGGTAGCTCAAATTAATTTTCCTGCCGTGAACGGAAAGAAAGAGTCTTCATTAAATAAAGATGAATTAGTTCATTACATCGATATACGTTATACCAATCGTTTGAAAGGTGATCAATCTGAAATTCCGGAAAACATAATAAGTGATTTGAATAATTCAGTTGAACCTATAGATGGTGCTGAATTTATTTGTATAACCGATAAACAGGTAAAATCACAATTGGCTGATATTATGGCAACTTCGGAAAGATTGCGTATGTTTATTCCCGAAGGACATTATGATCTGTTTGAGAAAGAATTGAGATGGAATACCAAAGAAGCGCAAGAATCTAAGGATGGATTAGATCTTGATACTTTTGAATTAACTCCAACTGAAAAATTAGGTTTACGATTAGCTAAGGATCCTAAAGTTGCTAAATATTTGCGAGACTGGAATGCAGGAAAAGGCTTAGAGAAATTAAGCTTAGACGCTGTAAATACTGCTTCCGCAGTTGGATTAGTAACAATGCCTGCATTTACTCCTCAAAATTGTTTATCAGCCGGAAGAGCCGTTGAAAGACTTTGGTTAACTGCTACAAAGTTTGAAATTGGTCTTCAGCCAATGTTAGCACCTCTCTTACATTTCAACAGAATTATTTACAATAAGGAAAGAACGATGCCAGCAGACATAGAAGAAAAATTTTTGGAGTTATATGAAGAGTTTGAGAAAATTTTTGCATTGAGAGATAAGCAAGTTGGATTATTTCTTTTTCGTTTAACCTTCTCTTCGGAGCCAGAAACGAAATCTTACAGACTGCCATTACAGGAAATATTTTATTCACATGTATAGTTCAACAAAATAAATGCTACCAGTAACATTCAGATTATTTAAAGCAACGGATGAACCTGAATCGTGCGAACGGTTCATTTTAGGGCATAGAAAAGTATTAGAGATTTATGGTATAACGATGATCACCTCAAATAAAGCAGCATGGGTTGATCATGATAATACCTACGTGATTTTAATTGAGTCAATTGATGGAAAAGCTTTAGGGGGTGCAAGAGTGCAAATAGCAGACGATACTTTGCAATTGCCTATAGAAGAAGCTGTAGGTAAACTTGATCCCCGAATTCATGAAGTTGTAAATGAACATAAGATTAACAAAACAGGAGAACTGTGTGGCTTATGGAATTCCCGCGAAATAGCAGGCTTTGGCGCAGGAAGTATATATTTAACAAGAGCTTGTATAGCTACTGCACATAATCTAAAACTTACAACATTATTTGGACTTGCAGCACCTTCAACCGTTCGTGTGGCTTCAAGAGCAGGGTTTTCGATTGAAAGAAGTTTAGGTAATAACGGCTATTTCAATTATCCTAAAATAGATTTGATTGCTACTGCCATGATTGTTAAAGATCTAAAAAATTTAAGTACTGCTCATGAAATTGATAAGGAAAGTATTTTTTCATTAGTTCATAACCCTGAAAAAAAACAAGTAGAAACTGGTCCTAAAGGTTCATTAGAAATTCAGTATCAGTTGTCCCTAAACCGAAAACTTATTCATTCGTGAAAAGAGCTTTAATTACTATCGCTATTATCTTTCTTCAAGTTTGTGTAAATAATATTTCTAAAGCACAGGTATATTATAAAGGAGAAGAGTCTGTATTTGTAGGTAAACAATTATTCTATTTTATCGATTCTACTAATAAAATGCCTTTCAACCTGGTAAAGGATCAAAACTTTAAACCAGTTCAAAGTGATATTCCAAACTATGGCGTAGCTAATCTTACATATTGGTTTAAAATCAACATTACCAATCAAAGTTCAATAAGAGATTTAGCTCTTGAAATAAAGAATTCAAGTATCACATACGCTAACTTGTATTTTATTAATGATAAAGGGTTACAAGAAGTTCAGTATTCCGGTGAAGCAGTTCCTTTTTCAAAAAAATATTTGCATGACCAAAATCCCTTGTTCCCTATAACGGTACGGCCTGATTCGTCAAAACAATTTTTTTTACAAGTCAGAAGTATTAATCCACTCTTACTTCCCATTGCAATAGGTAACAGAAATGAAGTCATTATTAACATGACACATGACCAGTATATCTCAGGAATTTATTTTGGAATAATACTAGTAATGTTTTTTTATAATTGTTTTCTTTTTTTTGGCGTTAAAGATAAAAATTACTTATACTACGTTTTATATATTCTTTGTGTAGGCTTCACTCAAGCGTGTTTGAAAGGTTATGCCCAAAAGCTTTTATGGCCTGAAAAAACATACGCTTATCTTCACGTGGCTAATTATGCAACTGCTTTGTCTGGCATCTTCTCAGTGATTTTTGTAATTAATTTTTTGCAGTTAAAGTTATATTCTCCTAAGTTAAGAAAGACATTACTTACAATAGTTGGGCTATATGCCATTCCTGTTATAGCAAACTATTTGAATCAATTTGCAGTTGTGCAAACATCTTTGCAGTTTATCGCTGCTATTGGAGCGGTATTGATTTTGATAACAGGATTAATAGTATTGAAAAAAGGCTATAAGCCTGCACTTTTTTTTACTATTTCATGGTCTTTTTTTATAGTGGGTGTGATTATATACATATTCAAAGATGCAGGCATCTTTCCCAGAAATACATTTACAGATAATGCAATTCTATTTGGCTCTTCTATAGAAGTTGCGCTTCTTTCTTTTGCTCTGGCTGATAAAATAAATATTTATAAAAAAGAAAAAGAAGCTTCGCAGGCAGAGGCGCTACGCATCTCGCAGGAAAACGAGCAGCTTATCAAACAGCAGAATGTAGTTCTTGAAGAGAAAGTACACGAACGAACAATAGATCTTGAAAACGCGAATCAAAAGCTAAGCAAAACACTAAATGATCTGCAGGAAGCGCAATTGCAATTAGTTGAAGCAGAAAAAATGGCTTCCCTTGGCCAGTTAACCGCAGGTATTGCACATGAAATAAATAATCCTATCAATTTTGTAAAATCGAATATCAAACCTTTACAGCTTGATCTGAATGACCTGCTTGAAATAATTGACAATTATGATCAATTGCACAATTCTAAAGGAAATCATCTGGATCAAAAACTTGATGAGATAAATAAACTAAAAGCGGAACTGGATATAGATTTTCTTAAAACAGAAATTCAAAGTCTTATCAAAGGCATTGAAGAAGGTGCAGAGAGAACTGCAGAAATTGTAAGAAGCTTGCGAACCTTTAGCCGTTTGGATGAAGGTGAGTTGAAAGAAGCAAATGTGCATGATGGTTTAAACTCAACGCTTGTTCTTCTTAAAAACAGTATTCCTCATCATGTCAAGATAATAAAGAATTATTATGCCGATGGAGAGATAGAATGTTATGCGGGTAAACTTAACCAGGTGTTCATGAATATTATTAACAATGGTGTTCAGGCTATTCTTGCAAAGAAAAATCAGGAAGAATCAGAATCAATTACTATCACTACGAAAGACATTGGCGATAACATTGAAATAAGTATAAAAGATTCCGGAATTGGCATGACGGAAGAAGTGAAACAAAAGATATACGATCCTTTCTTTACCACAAAAGATGTAGGTGAAGGCACCGGTTTAGGAATGTCTATTGTATTTAAAATAATTGAAAAACACGGAGGCAAAATCAAGGTAAATTCTTCTCCTGGCACTGGTGCGGAATTTATTATAACT
>JAEZRL010000109.1 GCA_023440945.1 Bacteroidota bacterium | reverse complement strand
TTGCTTTATTCATCTTACTCTTATCATCGTTGCGCAACCTTCAAAAGGTTATAAATGGACAAAAGATGGCAATGCTTTTTATGAGATAACCGATAATTCTGTCTTAAAAATTCAACTGCCTGCTTTTACCAAAAGCGATGTTGTTACAGCACAGCAACTCACTCCGAAAGATACATCTTCGCCACTTAGTATTGAGAACTTCAGTTTTTCAGAAAATGGCGATAAAATACTTATTTACACCAATAGCAAAAAAGTATGGCGTTATAAAACCCGTGGTGATTACTGGGTTTTAGATCTTAAAACGAACAGCTTGAAACAATTGGGCAGATCTTTACCGGAGTCTTCTTTAATGTTCGCGAAGTTTTCTCCTGATGCATCGAAAGTTGCTTATGTAAGCAAGCATAATATTTATGTAGAAGATGTGAATACTAATAACATCAAGCAACTTACAAAAGATGGCACAGACAGAATTATCAACGGCACTTTTGATTGGGTTTATGAGGAAGAATTTAGTTGCCGCGATGGTTTTCGCTGGAGCCCGGACGGTAAAAGCATCGCATTCTGGCATCTGGATGCAAGAAACATTAAGAACTTTTTACTGATTGATAACACGGATTCTATTTACTCTTTTGTTATTCCTGTTGAATACCCGAAAGTGGGGCAAGATCCTTCTTTATGCAAGATCGGCGTTATTAATGTTAGCAACGGCAACACAAAATGGATGAATATTCCCGGTGATCCCATTCAGCATTACATCACAAGAATGGAGTGGGCTGATAACAGTTCACAACTCATCATCCAACAACTTAACCGCAGGCAAAACGAAGTGAATGTAATGTATTGCAATGCTTCAACTGGAAATACAAATACGGTGTATTCGGAAAAATCTGATACTTGGATTGATAACAAAGATGTTTGGAACAATGGCGATCCTACAGGTTGGGAATTTTTAAAAGATGGCTCCGCCTTTCTATGGGTCTCTGAAAAAGATGGATGGCGTCATATTTATTCAATAAGCAGAGATGGAAAAAAACAAACACTTATTACAAAGGGTAATTACGATATTATTAATATCGAAGCAATTGATTACAAAAAAGGCCTTGTTTATTTCATGGCTTCACCTGATAATGCCACCCAGAAATATTTATACAGTGTAAATGTTTCCGGAAATGAAGAAGCAAAATTATTATCACCTGCCTCCCAACAGGGCACACATGATTACGATATTTCTCCCAATGGCTCTTATGCTGAACATGTTTTTTCCAACGCCAATAAGCCGCCTGCCGCAGAATGGGTAAGTCTGCCCGATCATAAGGTTGTTTTTAATAATGTTGAATCACGTAAAGATCCTTCTGAAAAGAAAGTGAACTTTTTCCAGGTTACAACAGAAGATAATGTAACGATTGACGGTTTCATCGTTAAGCCTGCCAATTTTGATTCAACAAAAAAATATCCCGTTGTTTTTTATGTGTACACCGAACCTGCTGGCCAGACAGTAACGGATGAATGGGGCACTGGTTACAATTTTTTGTACCAGGGAAATATGGCAAACGATGGTTACATTTATGTAAGTCTTGATGGTCGTGGAACGCCATCACCTAAAGGCTCTGCCTGGCGTAAAGCGATCTATAAAAATATTGGAATTGTAAACATCCGCGATCAGGCGATGGCTGCAAAAAAAATTCTTCAGTGGCCATTTGTTGATACAAGCCGGGTAGCAGTTTGGGGCTGGAGTGGTGGTGGCTCTACAACGCTTAATCTTGTGTTCCAGTATCCTGAAATTTATAAAACCGGAATTTCTATTGCACCTGTAGCTTATCAATTGGCATACGACAATGTGTACCAGGAACGATACATGGGCCTGCCACAGGAAGACGTGCAACCTTATTTAAAAGGCTCGCCTGTTACATATGCCAAAAATTTGCAGGGCAATTTGTTGGTAATACATGGCACAGGCGATGACAATGTTCATTTTCAAAACACGGAGTTACTCATCAACGAACTGGTAAAGTACAATAAAATTTTCCAAGTGATGATCTATCCGAACAGAACTCACAGCATCTCGGAAGGTGAAGGAACATCAAAACATTTGAGTACCATTTATACAAATTATCTCAAAACGTTTTGTCCACCCGGTGCAAGATAGTTTTTTATGGTACCGGCAGCAGTACTTATGGCATCACCTCTTGTGTCACTCACTGCACCGTTCCACTTTCAATTGAGCAGTTCCTCTCTTTTGAAGAGGCGTTAGAGGTGAGATCAAAAGAAAACCCGGTTTAACAAATACTGTTCGTAATTTTGCCATCTTTTTTACAAAGATTTTAAAAAGTTCCCTCTTCTTTGAGAGGGTAAGTTTAAATGAAAGCAGGTTTTGTTAACATATTTGGTAAACCGAACGCAGGCAAAAGCACGTTACTTAATGCTTTATTGGGCGAAAAGCTTGCGATTGTTTCATCTAAAGTGCAAACAACAAGACATCGCATCAAAGGCTTTCTTACTAAAACGGGAGAATACCAGATCATTTTCTCTGATACACCAGGCATCATCGAACCAAAGTATAAACTGCACGAAAAAATGATGCAAAGTGTAAAAAGCGCTTTGGAAGATGCAGATGTCGCTTTGTTACTGGTTGATGTTAATGATGATTTAGAGGAGAACAACACTCTGTTTTCATCATTAAAACTGAAGGTTCCCGCGATAGTTGTTTTAAATAAAATTGATAAAGCAAAAGCAGAAACAACAGCAAAGGCAGAACAGTTTTTCAGCCAACAACCTTATTGCAAAAAGCTGATAAAAATATCTGCTTTTCAGCATACAAATTTGGATGAGTTATTAAC
>JAEZRL010000014.1 GCA_023440945.1 Bacteroidota bacterium | reverse complement strand
GTGGTCATGTTACAGCGATAGGAAGAGAGTTAAAGAAGCAATTTCCAAAGCTGAAAGTGTTTGCAGTAGAGCCGGAATTATCACCTGTTATTAGTGGTGGCACTGCAGGTGCTCATCCCATACAAGGTCTGGGCGCTGGATTTATTCCCGGTAATCTTGATACGAATGTATTGGATGGTGTCATAACAGTTGGTAAAGATGAATCATTTGAATATGCCCAACGTGCTGCGAAAGAAGAAGGTATTTTCGGTGGTATCTCAAGCGGTGCTGCATTGGCTGCGCTGGCTAAAAAATTGCCTGAAATTCAACCCCAAAGCAAAGTGCTTGTTTTTAATTATGATACCGGTGAACGGTATTTAAGCATTGACGAATTGTTTGATTAAGAGGGCAATGAAGTAAGTAATTGTAATTTGATATTTTTGCCGGATTTATAAATTGAATAGTATGGAAAACGCTGTCGCAGAAAGAGTGCATTGTTTAATAATAGGATCAGGACCTGCGGGTTATACCGCAGCTATTTATGCTGCAAGAGGAAATTTGAAGCCGGTGCTGTACCAGGGTATTCAACCGGGTGGGCAATTAACTATTACAACAGAGGTGGAAAATTACCCTGGTTATCCCGATGGTATTCAAGGGCCGGAAATGATGATTCATTTTGAGAAACAAGCCGCAAGAATGGGAGCAGACATCCGTTATGGACTTGCTACAAAAGTTGATTTTACAGGACCGGTACATAAAGTACAAATTGATGAAGAAAAATGGATAGAGGCAGAAGCTGTTATTATTTCAACAGGCGCCTCTGCCAAATGGCTGAACATTGAAAGCGAACAAAGATTGAATGGTTATGGCGTGAGTGCCTGCGCTGTTTGTGATGGATTTTTCTTCAGAGGAAAAGAAGTTGCTGTTGTTGGTGCTGGCGATACGGCTTGCGAAGAAGCGATGTATCTATCAAAACTTGCAACCACCGTTCACATGATTGTTCGAAAAGGAGAAGATGGCATGAAGGCAAGTAAGGTGATGCAGGAAAGAGTCAAGAATACACCTAACATTAAGATCTACTGGAACAGCGAAACAGTAGAAGTTTTGGGTGGTACAAAAGTGGAAGGCGTGCAGATAAGAAACAACAAAACCAATGAAATACAAACCATTCCTGTAAGTGCTTTTTTTGTTGCGATCGGTCACCATCCCAACAGTGATATTTTTAAAGATTGGATAGAAACAGACGAAGCAGGTTATATAAAAACCATTCCCGGTAGTTCAAGAACAAATATTGAAGGCGTTTTTGCTGCAGGGGATGTACAGGATAAGATTTATCGCCAGGCAGTTACTGCTGCAGGAAGTGGTTGTATGGCTGCACTTGATGCGGAAAGATATTTAAGTCAGCAAGGATATGTGTAAAATAAAATTAAAAGCCTCGATTTTTCGGGGCTTTTTAGTTAAGTTCTCCATTGTTTTAAAACATCTATTTCCAACACACCTTTCAAAGAACTTAGTATACTGCTTATTTGAATTTAACCGTTCATCCAAAAAATTAAGGAAGCGCTAATATTTTCTGTTAACTTTGAATTACAAAGTGCTTTTACGTCAAAATTCAATAATGACTAAACTTAAAGAACAGCAGAAAGGCTCAAATAATGGAAAATAATTTTTTGCTTGTATGCTTTGAAAAACAAAGTTCTTTTAAATTTAATAATTCAATAAATGCTTTCTAATTTTTAAAACAAATCTTTATGACACAGAAAAACAAGTTAAAAGAACAGTCGAACCTGCTTTCAGCAGGTAAACCCATTTTTGTAGGCGCAGTAATAGGTTTAATACTTATATCGCTGTTTGTATTTGGTGTTGACAATCCAAAACCGGAATGGGGAAAATTTTGGATGATAAAGCCTTTGATCGTTACTCCTTTAGCCGGTGCAATGGGTGGATTATTTTTCTATTTTATGAACTACCTAAGTATGAGAGGTGGTATAAATAAAACAGTGGCTGTTATTTTTAGTCTTGTTGTTTTCATCGTTGGATTATGGCTTGGTATTGTGCTCGGCTTGAATGGCACTATGTGGAATTGATTATTCTAATCAATTCTAACTTAAAATTTTGACCAAAACCATTTAATGAAAAATGCATGAAAGAAGGAATACTTTCATATTTAAATAATCCCGCTCAGCTTGAGAAGCTGTACCGGATGAACAAACTGCGTTTTAAGCGGGAGTTTAATGCAATAATAGATTTCCTTCTATAAGAAGAATGGCTTTTTATACCTTTATGCTTTCCATTTTATTAAGATAATTCAATATCAAAATCTACTTAAGTGGCAGAAGATATGCAGCAAGGTTCCGTTGAAAAAGGTGCAATTGGGGTTTTTGATTCCGGTTATGGCGGACTTACCGTATTAAAAGAAATAGTTGAAAAACTCCCTCAGTACGATTATATATATCTTGGAGATAATGCCCGTGCTCCTTATGGCAGCCGTTCCTTTGAAACGGTTTATCATTATACATTGGATTGTGTAAAATGGTTTTTTCAACAAGGTTGCCCGTTGGTTATTCTTGCCTGTAATACCGCCTCTGCCAAAGCATTACGAACTATTCAGCAAAATGACCTTCCTAAAATTGATGCTACAAAGAGAGTGTTAGGTGTTATTCGTCCAACATCCGAAGTGATAGGTAACTATACAAAGAATAAAAAAGTAGGTATTCTTGCTACAAATGGAACGGTTCAGTCACAATCATATCTTATTGAAATCAATAAATTTTTTCCTGATATTCAGGTGCAGCAGGAAGCTTGCCCTATGTGGGTTCCGCTTATTGAAAACAACGAGCATCAAAGTCATGGTGCCAATTATTTTGTAAAGAAGAACATAGATAATTTATTAAGAAAACATGCAGATATTGATACCATTTTACTGGCATGCACGCATTATCCTTTATTAAGAAAAAAGATTGAAGAATATGCACCTGTTGATATAACCATTTTATCCCAGGGAGAAATTGTGGCAGATAGTTTAGCAGACTACCTGTTGCGGCATCCTGAAATGGAGACAAGACTTACAAAAGCAGAACAAAGAGAATTTTACACAACAGACTCAACAGAAGATTTTGATAAACATGCAGCTTTGTTTTACCGTGAAAATGTTCGATCAAAGCATGTTGATTTGAGTTGAGAGATTTTTGAACCACAGAACTATAACGGCACAACGATATACAGAAAGCGTTGTGAACCTGGTGACAAAAGTGCATTGTGGTTCAGATTTAAATAAACCGATTACTGTCCCTGCGCCAGGCTAAATCCTTTTTTCTCACCCCACATATTCAGTAATTCGCTTGAGCAAATTTTAAAATCGCCACTAAGGCTTACATGCAATCCAAGCACATCCTGTTGTTTTAAAGGCAGATCATTTACACTTTCAAAACGTACATTGTATAAATTAACAAGATTGGTATAAACAGAACCTGTTGGCCAAACCTGTGTGCCACGGTTACTTATGTTAACCAGCTTGAATTTAACGCCAGCATGACGCAAACATTTATTGGCAATGATGGTTGGCTGCTCATTGCTTTCAATAAAAAGATCAATACCTACAATTTTTTCATCAACACTTTCCTTGCTTTCCATCATCGGATTTTTCTCCAGCTTGAACATTGTTTGTGTGGCAGGTTGATCAGGGATCATTTGCTTGGCATTATGATTAGGAATTTTGCCAAAGTTTGCGATGATGGCATTTGCAAAATCAACTGTATTAAGTGAGGGTTTGCTTTTATCGCCAAAATCACCGGTTCTTATACCCTGTTCCAACGTATATAACAAAGCATTTTCAATGTAAGCAGCTCCCTGCATGAAACCAAGATGACGTAACATAGCAATGCCACTTAATAATAATGCTGTTGGATTCGCGATATTTTTTCCAGCGATATCCGGTGCTGTACCATGAACCGCTTCGAAGATAGAAATATAGTCGCCAATATTTGCAGAAGGCGCAAAGCCTAATCCACCTACTAAACCTGCACAAAGATCGCTCACAATGTCGCCCTGTAAATTGGTTAATACAACCACATCAAAAGTATCAGGACGAGTTACAAGTTTCATACACAGATCATCCACAATAATATCATCTGCTTTCAGATCAGGATATTGTTTTGCTACTTCATAAAAACATTCTAAAAACAATCCGTCCGTTATCTTCATAATGTTTGCTTTGTGGCCGCAGGTAATACGTCTTGTGCCTTTTTTCTTTGCCATTTCAAACGCATATTTTATCACCTGCATGCTTCCCGGTCTTGTTATAAAACGGCGATTTAAAGCAACATCATGTGTAAGCATGTGTTCGATACCACCATAAGTATCTTCTATATTTTCCCGAACGATGGTTATGTCAATAGGGATGCCTGCTTTACTAAAAACTGTATCAACGCCGTGTAAAGTTTGAAACACTCTTTTGTTGGCATAAGTATTCCAGGTTTTGCGGGCAGTAACATTTACACTTTTAACGCCTTTGCCTTTTGGTGTTTCCATCGGGCCTTTAAATAAAATGCCAAGTGTTTCTATGGTTTGTTGTGCCTGCGGCGTCATTCCATTGCTATATCCTTTATCAAAAACCCATTTACCCATTTCTACCACTTCATATTCAAGGGGAACTTTTGCAGCATTGAAAATATGCAGTACGGCATCCATAATTTCCGGGCCAATTCCATCTCCTTTAGCAACAGCAATTTTTGTCATAGCCAACAGTTTTATAAAAGATATTAAGTTGCAAAGGTAATAGTTTGTATAAACGACTTTTTAGAAGAGTTTACGCATCATTACCTGCTCTCATTTTCTTTCAAATATTATGCATTTAGAAATTGATGAAGCATTTCAGAGCCTTCAATAATTGTATTCATTCTGTAATAAAAACGTTTTATTGGAGATCTGTACCAATCTTTCAATCCATTATCTGCAGGTATAACCAAAGAAAAACTATTATTTACGGAACAAAGCCTTTCAATCAAGATCCTTTTATTAATTTTACTTAACACCCAAGCAATCGTATCATGGTATCAAAAATTTCTGAAGGTGTAGAGATAAGTGTAGAAACTTTTTACCAGGCGGATTATAGTAATCCGGCTAATCATGAATTTATGTTTGCTTATCGCATCACCATAGAAAATCATAATAGCTTTCCTGTAAAATTGCTGAAGAGAAAGTGGTTTATTTTCGACAGTGACAGCCAGCGCCGTGAGGTGGAAGGAGAAGGCGTTGTGGGTGTTCAACCTGTGATAGAGCCTGGTCACCAGTTTCAATATGTGAGCGGATGCAATTTAAAAACTGAAATGGGACGTATGTACGGCACTTACTTTATGCAGAATGAGAACAACAAGCAAACATTTAATGTTAATATACCACCGTTCGAAATGATCGTTCCTATGAAGATGAATTGATGAGATAAACTTCTTTAAAACCTATAAACAAAAAAAGCTGCAACAAAACGTTGCAGCTTTTAATTTTTACAGATTCATCAAGCATTAGAGCCATTCTCCTCGTTCGAAGATTCAGAACCTTGTGGTGCTTCCTGTGGTGCAGGAGACATAGAAGACTCTGATGAAGGATTACTTTTTTTCTTAGCTGCTTTTTTTGGAGCTGTTTTTTTTGCGGCTTTCTTAGGCGCTGCTTTTTTAGGAGCAGCAGCCTTCTTTGCAGCTTTCTTAGGCGCAGCTTTTTTTGGAGCTGCTTTTTTTGCGGCTTTCTTAGGTGCGGCCTTTTTAGGAGCAGCCTTCTTTGCAGCTTTCTTAGGCGCTGCCTTTTTAGGAGCAGCCTTCTTTGCAGCTTTCTTAGGCGCTGCTTTTTTTGCGGCTTTCTTATTTGCTTTTGCCATGTGATGGGTTATTTGGTTAGTAAATGATTAGGAAAGTTATAACAGATTTATAAATTCAGAAAGTACTAATGTAATTATTTTGATTAAATATACAATTACTATGCTAAGAATACTGATTAAATTCTTTCATACATGTTATCAGATGATCTTCTATGCATAGTAATGATGAATTATTAATTACCTCTTCAAATAATTTTTCTTCTTAATCATACTGCATTTTCATTCAAAAATTACTTGCTCATAATGCAGAAATAAAATTACTTCGTTGAACAGAAGTGAACACATCAACAGGCAGGAAATATTAAGAGAATTAAGAGGAACAGGATTCATCTCTATAAATTTAATGCTTCAGCTTTATCAACTCATATCATCAAATCAAACTCATAACAGTTTTATTTTTCTATGCCGGTAAGCCAGTTTAAAAGAGGAGAATTGTACAGTGTTATAGCGGGATTAGCTTCTATGGCTATTGCAAAAAGATTACAGAGGAATTTTCGTAATGCAGGTATAGATGTTACTGTCGAACAATGGAGCGTTTTATATCATTTATGGAAAGAAGATTGTTTAAGCCAGCAGGAACTTGGTAACAGAACTTATCGTGATAAAGCAAGCATAACAAGATTGATTGATAATCTTGAAAAACAAAAACTGGTTAAGCGTATTGCTGCAAAAGAAGACAGGCGTATGAATTTTATCTGTTTAACAGAATCAGCAAAAGCATTGCAACAAAAAACGATTGATCTTGCCAATCAAACAATGGATGAAGCCTTGGCTGATATTACTAAAACAGAAATAGAAACAGTAAAACACGTTATTCAAAAAGTGTACGATAACCTGCAGCCTTGATATAAAAAGGATAAATCCAAAAAGTTCAACGAAATAAAAAAGGGCCTGTTTTGAAGGCCTTTTTTCTTTATATGAGTTTATCAGAGTTGATAACAAAATAAGGAACCATGATTATAAGAAAAGCACCTGTTAATAAGATTAATCCAAACAAAAGCCAGGTCATCTCTGAGCTGTGGTTGGAACTAAAATCAAGAAAAAGACATAATGCTGTAATGATAGCAAAGATTATGATATATGGAATAGAAGGGCCGGTTGCTGTTTTTCCGACAAAATAATAAATAAGTCCTGCTATTACAGCAGCGATCATCGTTCCAAAAATTATAGAAGAAACATTTATTATTTCAGAGGGAGAGAAACCAGATATGTGCCGGAAAAAAAAATCATAAGCAAGATTAACAATGGTGGCAACAAAGCCTGTAAATGTTCCTGCACAAATGGCACGTGAAAATAATGGCTTTTCAAAATCTAATCCCTGGTACATATTTTATTGTTTGTAGTTTAAAAATTCTATTCATAAACGGGATAAAAAGACTGCATAAAACTGAAGGGAGCAGCGCAAAGTTAAGCTTCCGTTATCATATTGTCTCCAAAATAAGAATGCAATATTTGCGGCAGTTTAATTCCTTCTGCTGATTGATTATTTTCAAGCAAACAGGCAACAATGCGCGGCAAAGCCAGTGAACTTCCGTTAAGACTATGTGCCAGCAACGTTTTACCAGATGCATCTTTAAACCTGCATTTCATTCTGTTCGTTTGAAAGCTTTCAAAATTACTTACGCTGCTAACTTCAAGCCATCTTTGTTGTGCAGCGCTGAAAACTTCAAAATCGTAGGTAAGGGCAGAAGTAAAACCCATATCACCACCACACAAACGCAAAATGCGATAGGGCAGTTCAAGTGTTTGGATCAGTTTTTCAACATGTGCTACCATTTCATCCAATACCTGATAACTTTTATCCGGATGAACAATTTGAATAATTTCTACTTTTTCAAATTGATGTACACGATTTAATCC
>JAEZRL010000434.1 GCA_023440945.1 Bacteroidota bacterium | reverse complement strand
AATAACAGTTTGATGGTAAATTCCGATGCCATTCTTACTTACAACAACGATTTTGGTAAACTTTCACTGAATGTTTCTGTTGGCGGAAACTACGCTTACACAAATAACAACAGTCTTGAAAACACTGCCGGCAAACTTTCCACTCCATCTATTTTCACTTTAACGAATGCAATGCCGGGACAGTTGTTTGTTTCTTCTTCCAGTTGGGGAACAGGACAGTCATACAGTGCGTATGGAACTGCAACAATCGGCTATGCCAACCAGGTTTATATAGATGTAACAGGCAGAAATGATTGGAAAGGAATTTTAAGCGAAGAAAAAATCAATTATTTCTACCCTTCAGCTTCGTTAAGCTGGATTGCTTCAGAAACATTCAAGTTGCCTAAATTCTTTAATCTTGTTAAGCCAAGAGTTGCCTGGGCCGATGTTGGTAACGGTTTAACACGTCGTCGTTCCGTAGATACTTATACTTATGATGCCAGTGATTGGGGCGCTATAAAAACGGTAAGCATTAATGCTTCTTTGGTTGATCCGTTTATAAAGCCCCAACATTCTGTAACAAAAGAAGCAGGTATTGATGTATGGATGTGGAATAATTTACTGCGATTGGATTTCACTTATTTCATCAAAGATCAGAAAAACCAGATTGACAATATTCCTACTGTTCTTGGTACAGGTTACAACGGTGTATTAACCAACATCGGTGATGTAAGAAACAAAGGTTTTGAATGGGGATTAACACTAAATCCCGTTCGTTCAAACGATTGGAACTGGGATATTTCTGCAAGCTTTACACATTATAAAGCAACCATCACAAGACTCTCTGATAAGTTTGCTCCGAATGGTTATGTGTTTGCCAATTATGATGGTAAAACAAGGGTAAAAATTGCAGTAGGTGAAGAGATCGGAAACATCTATGAACAGAATCCCATCATGAAGGTTAAGACAGGCAAATATGCAGGAATGTATTTATTAGATAGTGAAGGCGGAGAATTTCAAACATCAGGTGATGAAAGAGATCGGGAGAAGTTAGGAAACTTTAATCCTGACTACATTTTAGGATTGAATACTACACTGCGATACAAACAATTTGCATTGAACCTGGTTGGAAGTTTTCGTCAGGGTGGAAAATATGTTTCTGTTAATCAGCAATATCTTGAATCAAACGGAAGAGCCTATACCACTTTGGGTTCAGGGCCAAATAATCCATGGTGGACCGGTGGACGTGATCCTGAACACGGTGGTCTTCCCTGGCCTGCAGCAGGCTCCAGCCAGTATGAAGCAATCAATAATAATAATGATGGACAACGTTCTGATTGGAACGATGCCAGTTATGCGCATGGTGTTTTTGTAAGACCGGATTTTACAGGCGATACGCCAACAGATGCTGATTACATTGTTAACGGTGCTGATCCTAACAATACCTTTTATCAAATTCCTTACAACAGCTATGGCGATGTTATCTGGGATTTCTCCCGTACAAGAACGTTTGATGCAACCAATTTCAAATTACGGGAAATTTCACTTTCTTATACTTTACCCGCTAAACTTATAAGCCGTTACAGGCTTAATAACTTGGTAGTATCACTTATCGGTAGAAACGTATTTCAATGGAATGCTTCTGGCAGAAACGAGGACCCGGAATCTGCATTTACAGGTGTAGGAACTAACCAGGGTGTTTTAAGGGCAACGCTGCCAAGCATACGTTCATATGGTGTAAAACTGGCTGTTCAATTTTAATTCTTGATCTAATAAAATCTAGGTACGAAATGCAGGTACATGTGATTTTTAAACAATTAAAATTATCCGGGATGAAACAGAGCATAACACATCTTCACATAGAGAAATGAAATGCGCAGTTCCATCTGGCCTATAAAAACAATAAAAACTTTTCAGATGAAATCTTTCTTAATAAAAACACTCGTCATATTCGCTGTTGTTACTATCGCCTCCTGCAGTAAGGATGCATTAAGGAACGACGATATTTTAAAACAACTCGATGCAACAGAATCGGTAAATGATCCGTTTCTTTTATCATCTATCATTAAAAAAACAGCACTCTTTTACCAGGAAAGAGGTTACGAAAATAGTAAGCTGCCCGGCGCTGTTCAGTATATGGAAAGGAATTTCCAGGGAAGTGATAATTATTATGCAGGTTTTAAAACGCCGGCAGATGACCTCTACGATGCCATGAATATTTTGAAACTGGTGGACGGTTCTATTGCTTTGGCAGATAAAAGAGGATCGCTTTCGCACAAAGGCATTTTTACCGTTTTCAGAGTATTACTATTTTCTTTTATCACTGATTTTTATGGAGATATTTATTACTCTGAAGCGCTAAAAGGAAGAGAAGGAATTCTTTATCCTAAATACGATAAACAGCAGGATATTTATACAGGTTTATTAAGCGAACTGGACCAGGCTAATACCATGATTGCACAAGGCACTGAGGAAATCTCTTCTTCTTATGACCTGATGTTTGGCGGACAAAAGATTCAATGGCAAAAATTTGCCAACTCATTAAAGCTCCGTTTGTTAATGCGGGCTTCTAATAAATTAGCCGATGCAGGCACACAAATGCAAGCTATTTTGAGCAATCCTGCAACACCCATTTTTACGGAAGCAGGTGATAATGCATCCATCAGTTATATTGGAACAAATGCAGACAACTCGTGGAATGGCGGCACATTAAACTGGGAAGGTAATGAAGAGTTTGACAGAAGAAGACCGGCAAAAACACTTGTAGATAAATTAACAGATTACAACGATCCGCGATTGGAGGTTTGGATTGCACCTGTTGAACAACCATGGACAAGCGATCCTGCAAAAAATGGCGTTTCGCTTTCTATAACTGATCCCAATGGTTTTAATTATACTTCTACCTGGGAATATATTGATCGCAGTAATCCGGCTATCGCGGCACAGGCCGCCAACATTCTCGATTCTAACAAATTGTATGTTGGTTTTATTGCAGGTATGCCGGGCGATTATAAGAATGGCAACGGCCATTATAACACACAAGCTGGTGGCGTGGTAGGAAATTTTAAAGTGTCAAAATTTTCGCAACTCTTCAGGCAGAACAGTCATCCTTTATTAAAAGCAATGATCATGAACAGTGATGAAGTGCAGTTCATTTTGGCAGAAGCTGCAGCAAAAGGCATGATAACCGGCGATGCAGATGCATATTATCGTAAAGGCATTACTTACTCCATGCAACGCTGGGGAATTTCTGATGCTGATATTAGCACTTATCTCGCACAACCATCTATTGCATTACCCGCAGATCAGGCAGGAAAACTTGCAAAAATAGCCGATCAAAAATGGCTGGCTCTATTCCTGGTTACCACAGAAACTTATCTCGATATACGTCGTACACAATTGCCTTATATCTTCAAAAATGGTAACCTTTCTACTTTCGAGTTTCCGTTGCGATACCGTTATCCTGGCAATGAGTTAGGACAAAACAAAGACGCTTATGATGCAGGTGTTTCAGGTCTGGTTCCTGCGGTGGATGATGAACATTCAAAGATGTGGTTGCTACAATAAGAATACAAGCTTCGGGTGGTAAGCTATGAGCTTCGGGTTTTTTCTCGTAGCTCATGGCTTATAGCTTATGCCTTTACAACAGTACAAGTGTGCTGACGCAAGTAAAGCATAATAGTAGTAATGCAGCCGGGTACATATAAAATCTAAAACCATTTATAAAATCAAGCTACGCATGAGGCAATCTTTTTTTGTTAGTTCATTATTTGTTTTTTCTATTCTTTTTTCTTCTGTGGCATCCGCTGAACCTGATACGTTGTTTAAACAGGCTGTTTCTGTAAAATATGAAATGCCCGAATCGCTTAAGGGAATCACTTTAAAAAAAACAGTAACAGATTACAATGATATTGTGTATGTGCTGGCCGATAACGGACTATACAGAGTATTTGATAAACAAGTAGCAAAAGATATTCGTTATACACCTCTTGCAAAAAAAATCCCGGTGGATATTGCAGTTCAGGAAGGTGCTAAGCATTTGTATTATTTGTATGAAGATGAAGTGCTCACGAATGGTTATGCAGGCGCTCCGTTTTCAAAGCTGACGAAAGGAAAATATTCCATGCTGGCAGTAGCTGCGAATGGGAATATTCTTTTAACAGGTAAAGATGCAGCCGATATTTTTACAGGTGATAGATGGATAAATCTTACCAGGCCAAATGATGAGTTCTTATTGATAACTGTAAATGATGGTGTTTTTTATGCGCTTGGTAAACAAGCTGTTTACAAACTGGATGGCAATAATTTTAAAGTTCTGCATAAAGGCAACGATCTGCATTCCATGAGTTTTAGAAAAGACGAAATTATTCTCGCTACTTCACAAGGTTATTATGGCATCAGCAAAAAGAACGGCGATACATCTTTTGCGCTTCAAACAAAAGTGCCGATTGAAGATATCAATTGCTTAAGCATTGTAAACAATAAAATTTGGGCAGGCACAAACGAAGGCGCTTATATGCGCCAGCCTAAAGGAAACTATCGTTATTATGCTTCTAAAAGATGGTTGAATGAAGATAAAGTGATAAGCATAGCTTCAGACAGTAAAGGCAATGTTTACCTCCTCACCCCAACAGGACTTAATAAAATTGAATTCATTTCGCAAACACTTGCCGGGAAAGCAAAATACTTCCAGGACGACATAAGACAAAGGCACATTCGGTATGGATTTATTTCGAATATAACTTTCGCCGTTCCCGGGGATATAACCACTTCACAACTTACCGATACTGATAATGATGGTTTGTGGAGTTCTTTTTATCTCGGTAGTCAGGCATTTCGCTATGCGGTTACAAAAGATACGCTGGCAAAACGTTATGCCTGGGAAGCGTTTGAAGCATTTGAAAGACTTATTTCTATTAACCCGTTAAAAGG
>JAEZRL010000359.1 GCA_023440945.1 Bacteroidota bacterium | reverse complement strand
AGGACAAAACTAACACCACATAATATTCACATCATCGATCGCATATCTGGATTAATACTGGTTGGTTTTGGACTGGTTTTGTTGTACGGCATTCTTTCCGGAAGAGTTGCGCCACCGGCAATGGTTCAATAAATGTTGCCCTAAATTCCTAAAAGTATTGAGAGTATGATGTAACATCAGGGTTGAAGAAATGCAAACAACCAAATGGAGAAAAAGAACCAAGTAAAAACAGCAGGTATAAAAGCTCCGTTCCAGAAGCATAGGAGCAAGAAATATACTTTAAAAACAGAGATAGCTTTAGCTGTTATACCAACTACTACCATTCTTATTGTTTTAATGGCAACAGAAACTTTCGGCAGACAACAAATATTATTTTCTTCTCTCGCTTGCAGTGCCTTTTTAATTTATCTCGATCCGGAGCACCAGGTAAACACTGTTCGCACCTTGCTTATTGCACAAACATCTGCTGCCATCATTGGTTATGTGGCTTATACTTTAGTTGGATGGATTTATCTTTCCGCAGCTATTTCAATGCTTGCTATCATTAGTTTAATGATCTTTACAAAAGCAGTTCATCCACCCGCAATCTCAACCTGTTTGATATTTATTTATAATGAAAGTAAACTCAATACACTGTTTGTTTTTTTATCCGCATTAATATTACTTATTCTGCTTATTGGTTTACAAAAAATATCTGTATGGTTAATAAGAAGAGATAAAAAATTGCAAGATGATGAATGAATTTTATCTTACAGAAAGCAGAAATAAGACAGAAACTTTTTAGGATAAATATTAATGCAAAATCAAATTATCGTGATTTCTGTGCATTGCGTCAGAAATAGCCTTCGTTTATTGTTATTGATACAATCACCTCCACCTCTCATCTCTTTTGTGAGAAAATTTTCTCTCATTATATGTTTTTATACCACTGAAAGCAAGTTATTGAGATAATAGTAAATTGCCGGCGCATGGTGAAGAAACCTAAGAAAAAAAATAAAGTATGGCGTTTTATCAAACGTACTTTTCTCTTCCTTTTTATCTCATCGTTTTTATATGTTGTGCTGTGCAAATGGATGATGCCACCCATCACGCTTACACAATTAGGTGATGTAATAAAACGCAATGGATTGAAAAGAGATTATGTAAGATGGGATGAAATTTCTCCCAACATCAAACTTGCAGCTATGGCAGGTGAAGATCAGTTATTTCCCGATCATGATGGCTTCGACTGGAAAGCAATAGAGAAGAGTATCTCATCTGATCCCAAAAAGAAAAAAAGAATAAGAGGTGCAGGCGCAAGCACCATTAGCCAGCAAACGGCAAAAAATGTTTTTTTATGGCAAGGTGAAGGCGTAATGAAGTACATAAGAAAAGTACCTGAATTTTATTTTACAAAATTGATTGAATGGATATGGGGCAAGCAACGCATTCTTGAAGTTTATTTGAATGTGATAGAAATGGGTCCGGGCATTTATGGTGTTGAAGCTGCATCGCAACAATATTTTCATAAACACGCAAAAGATCTAAATCGTTCACAAGCTGCAATGATAATTGCCTGTTTACCTAATCCAAGAATCTACACTGTAAAACCGCTTAGCCGTTTTGTAAATTGGAAATCGCAATGGATATTGAGACAAATGAATAACCTTGAAGGTGATAAGGATATCCAATCGCTTACAAAATAACTGCTGCTTCTTATGCGTATTTTAAGCTTCTTTAAAAGTTTGTTTAAGTACTGTTAAACAAAAGGTATTTAGCTTCGCTTCATCAAAGTGAAACCGGTTTTTTATCCTTTGTACCCTTCATAAATAGGCGTTAGCTGTGGGCTGCAACTAAAAACTAATTCATCCGACTCCCTTTTCCCTAAACCCTTTTTATATTACTTCTCAAAAAGTGCTTCTGTTATCTTTGAGAAAAATACAAAAGTGATTTCTGTTCAATCTAAACTTCCATCTTCAGGCACCACCATTTTTACAGTAATGAGCCAGCTTGCCGCAGAATATAATGCTGTAAATCTTGGACAAGGCTTTCCTGATTTTCCCATGAATGAACGCTTAACAGATTTGGTAAACAAAGCGATGAAAGATGGTTTTAATCAATATGCACACATGTTTGGTTTAGCTGCATTGAGAGAAGCTATCGCTTCAAAAACAAAATTCCTATATCACAGCACTATCAATCCTGAGACTCAAATTACCGTAACACCCGGCGGAACCTATGCCATTTACACTGCACTGACAAGTGTACTAAAACCAGGCGATGAAGTGATCATTTTTGAGCCGGCTTACGATAGTTATATTCCCAATGTTGAAATCAATGGCGCAGTTCCTGTTCTTATACCATTGCAGTATCCTGATTATTCAATTCCATGGAACGAAGTGAAACAGAAGATAACAAAACGAACAAGATTTATCATTATAAACTCGCCAAATAATCCAACAGGAAGTGTGTTATCTGGAAATGATATTGAACAATTAAGAGAGATTGTTGAAGAGACAAACATTTTGATTTTGAGTGATGAAGTGTATGAACACATCACGTTTGATGATATTCCACACTTAAGTATCTTGAAATATCCTGATCTGCTTGAAAGAAGTTTTGTTTGTTCTTCGTTTGGTAAAACATATCACTGCACCGGCTGGAAGTTAGGGTATTGTATCTCCTCTCCTGCTTTAATGAAGGAGTTTCGCAAAGTGCACCAGTATAATTGTTTTAGTTGTAACACGCCTGCACAAGTTGCCTTTGCATCTTATCTTACCAACAAAGAAGATTATTTATCACTCGGTAAATTCTTTCAGCGTAAAAGAGATCTTTTGAAAGACCTTATGAAGAAAACTGTTTTTACCCCGCTATCTTCTCACGGCAGTTATTTTCAATGCTACAGTTATGCAGGTACTACAAATCAAAATGATAAAGACTTCGCTATTCGTTTAACAAAAGAATTTGGTATTGCCACAATTCCTTTATCAGCTTTTTATAAAGACGAAAAAGACAATAAAGTGTTGCGGTTTTGTTTCGCCAAGAAAGATGAAACACTGCAAAAAGCGGTTGAACGTTTAGCGCAATTTAAAGGATGATAAACATAATATTAAAAAACGGTAAAATACGTTCCATATTGCTTTTCACACCATTTAAACCATTAAAAGTACCTTTAATACACTACGTGCTTGTGTTGTGTTGTTTTTATGCCGTATATTTGCATCGCAATTCAGCCAATTGCAACCCTTTGAGTCGACGTCCTCTCAAAAGCTTTCTCTAACGTAAATTATCTGCTTGCTTCGTTGGATATTTTGTAACAATTAAAATTGATGTTATGAACAGCAATGGTAACAAGTCCATTATTACAATGGAAGCAGATGAATTAAAGAATCTTGTAAAACAGGTAAACGAAACTGTAGCAGATGTTGATTTAAAAAAAGCAGAAAAAACATTTAGTACTGCTGATCTCTGGAAAATTCATAGAGAAAGAAGAACGCAATATCTTTCAGCAAGACCGATGCTTTCAAGAAGAGCAACGATCGTTTAAACTGAAAACATTCAATTCATCAAAGCCTGCCCGCTTTTTGGGCAGGCTTTTTTGTTTCTGATGCGTTCGTAATCATTTACTTTGCACAAAAGTTTTATATGCAAACCATTCGATGGGGTATTTTAGGATGTGGCCGAATTGCGAGGAAATTTGCTTCCGATTTACAATTGGCACAAGACGCAAAACTTGTTGCGGTGGGTTCGAGAAGTAAACAAAATGCAGAAAGTTTTTGTTCAGAATTTCCTGTTCAATATGCCCATGATAGTTACGAATCGTTGGTTGCAAATCCTGAAGTAGATGTTATTTATATTGCAACACCCCATAACCTGCATTATGAAAACACTTTGCTTTGCCTTAATAATAACAAGGCGGTTTTGTGTGAAAAACCTTTTGCCATGAACGCTCATCAAACAAAAGAGATGATTCGTGTTGCAAAAGAGAAAAAAGTTTTTTTGATGGAAGCTTTGTGGACTAAATTTCTTCCACATTATATCAAGATGCAGGAAATGATCTCGCAGGATAAATTAGGCGAAATAAAAAGTGTTTTAATAAATTTTGGTTTCAAACCTATTGAACCAATTCCGGCACGTTTATATGATCCTGCTTTGGGCGGCGGAACTATTATGGATATTGGTATTTACAATGTTTTTATGGCCATGAGCGTGTTAGGAAAACCGGATAATATAGAGGCTGTAATGACATCTGCTTACACAGGTGTTGACGAACAATGTGCCGTTACTTTTCAATATAAAAACAACGTTTTGGCACAACTGTTTTCCACTTTCTCGTCCAATCTTGCAACAGAAGCAGAAATAAACGGAACAGAAGGGCGAATACGTTTAACAAGTCGTTTTTATGCCCCTGATTCTACCATCGAATATTATTCTGGTAGGCCTGATAGCAAGGAAATTATTCCTGTCGAGAAAGAAAATGGCTGGGGCTATCAATATGAGGCAAGACATGTAAATGATTGTTTGAGAAAAGGTTTGACAGAAAGTCCTGTTGTATCTCATGCAGACACCATTTCATTAATGGAAACCTTAGATGCGATCCGAAAAAAAGCCGGCATTTGTTATGATTCAGATGAGTTGGAAGAGCAGCATAAATAGTTGATAGTTCATTGCTCATAGCGAATGACTCCAATGACTTATTCCCTTCACTCCATAAGCTTTCGGAAAAATTTCATCTTTCCTGTATAAGGAGGATATTTTACAGCAGGATCAAACCATGTTGCTGTTTTTAAAACAGGCTTAGTCCGGGTGAAAGTATGGAAGCTGAAACTGCCATGATAAGTTCCATTTCCGCTATTTCCAATTCCACCGAACGGAAGATCAGAATTTGCTAAATGAACCAATGTATTATTAATGCAGCCGCCGCCAAATGAAATATTCTCTGTATAAAATTTTTGCATAGCTGTATCCTCGCTAAAAACATACAACGATAAAGGCTGTGAATGTTTTCTTATCTCCTGTAAAACTTCTTCCTTTTCTGTGTAAGTTATAACGGGCAAGATCGGACCGAATATTTCTTCCTGCATTAAAGGTTGCTGTTCTGAAACATTTTCTATAATAGTAGGTGAGATATAAAGTTCATCCCGATCCGTCATTCCGCCTGTTATTATTTCGCCCTGGTGCAGGTAATTCTCAAGTATATCAAATCTTTTTGTATTAATTATTCTTGCATAGTCAGATGAAAGTTTTGGTTCTTCTCCATAAAACTTTTTGACGCTGTTTTGCATCGCATCGAGCAATTCATCTTTCCTTTTTTCATGGATTAACAAATAATCCGGCGCTACACATGTTTGTCCTGCATTTGTAAACTTTCCCCAAATAATACGTTGTGCGGCAACTTTAATATTTACTTCTTTATCTACTATACATGGACTTTTTCCTCCTAATTCAAGTGTTGTTTGAATAAGTTTTTCAGCGGCTAATTTTGCGATTTCCTTTCCTACAGTTATGCTTCCCGTAAAGAACACATGATCAAACCTGTTTTCGTTCATTAATTGTGGAACAACTTCAGCACCTTCACCTTCAACTATTGTGATATATTCTTTTGAAAATGTTTCACTGATCATTTTCTTTATAACAGCATTTGTATGCTGCGTAAGTTCAGAAGGCTTTAATACAGCACAATTTCCTCCCGCAATAGCGCCTGCAAGTGGTGCCAATAAAAGCTGCAAAGGATAATTCCATGGACCAATTATCAAAACTACACCTAATGGTTCGTGAATAATTTTGCTGGACGATGGAAAAAGGACAAGAGGTGTTGGTTTTGAAGCAACTTTCATCCAACTCTTTAAATGTTTCAGAATAAAGTTTATTTCTGCATACAGGAATCCTATTTCTGTTGTGTATGTTTCTGTGAAAGATCTATGCAAATCTTTATACAAGGCGTCCATTATTGCTTCTTCATTCTTTTTCAGTGCTTCTTTCAATGCAAGCAATTGTTTTCTTCTGAAGTTGTAACTTCTTGTTTCGCCAGAGAGAAAAAATTGTTGAAGGGATAAGAAATCGGGAGATGAGAAAGTCAGCATACAAGTTTCGGTTTTAGAGTGGATAAGAGCGTTAGGCAGCGCATGAAGGAAACATTGTAATTTATGATAGACAATCTATTTCTTCTCAATAACATAACTATTTTGCACCAGACCGCTTTCATACGCTTTGCTTTCCTGGAGCTTCCACCAGGTTCGTCTATTCGTCATTTCAAACAAAGGCTTTCCATTACCTAATAATACAGGATGTACGGCAAGTAATAATTCATCTATCAATCCTTCTTTTAAAAACCATGTAGCAAGCGAAGCTCCGCCAAATAGCCAGATATTTTTTCCCTCCTCATTTTTAATATTCTGAACTGTGGAAAGACCATCATCATTCACCACTATTGCTTTTGTACCTTCCTGTTGCAATGTATGGCTAAATACATAGTGCTTTTTATCGTTCCACATATCCGGGAAAGAAGATCTGAATAATTCATAGCTTTTTCTGCCGAAGAAAATGGTGTCCGTTTGCTGAAGAAATTTCTCCATGCCATAATCATTATCTGTAAAACACCAGTCGTACTCACCATTTGCACCTTCGATAAAACCATCAAGACTTACTGCAACATTCAAAATTATTTTTCTCATAAGCCGGTCTTTATTTGATTAGAAATAAAATTAAATGAAAAGATATCAATTTACAGGTTGGCCTTCAAAAACAAAAACGGCTCTGATTTCTCAGAGCCGTCCAACTTATAACTTCATACTTATAACTTAATACTTACTTATACTGCGGCATTAAACCTTTTGCTAAATCCACCATTCTTTTTACGCCTTCTTCAGGTAAATTGCCTTTCTTGAATTCAGTAAGAACATCTGGCAGCTTGTTTTCCATTTCCATTAAGAAATGTTCTTCAAAAGCCTTTACATTTTTCACTGCTACTTCACGCAATAAACCTTGTGTACCAAGATAAATTATGGCTACTTGTTTTTCCACTGCCATTGGTGAATATTGCAACTGCTTCAATATCTCCACGTTACGTGCACCTTTATCCAATACCAGTTTTGTTGCGGCGTCAAGGTCTCCACCAAACTTAGAGAAAGCTTCCATTTCACGGTATAAGGCCTGGTCAAGTTTCAATGTACCAGCAACTTTTTTCATGGATTTTATCTGCGCATTACCACCCACACGGCTTACAGATATACCCACGTTAATAGCAGGACGAATACCGGCATTAAACAAATTACCTTCAAGGAATATCTGCCCGTCGGTGATAGAAATAACGTTTGTTGGAATGTAAGCAGATACGTCACCTGCCTGTGTTTCGATGATAGGCAGGGCTGTTAAACTACCACCACCTTTTGCAAGGTGCCTGATAGATTCAGGAAGATCATTCATCTGTTTTGCCACTTCATCATTAGAAATAACTTTTGCTGCACGTTCCAATAAACGGGAGTGTAAATAAAATACGTCACCGGGGTAAGCTTCACGTCCCGGAGGTCTTCTTAACAACAACGATACTTCACGATAAGCCACAGCCTGCTTGGATAAATCATC
>JAEZRL010000329.1 GCA_023440945.1 Bacteroidota bacterium | reverse complement strand
ATATGATCCAGCCCTCGTTTTCTTTTCTTGTTGGTGTTGCGTTACCTTTCTCCTTATCAAGTCGCCTAGCAAAAGGTGCGGATAAAAAAGCATTGTTGAAACATGCCTTAATACGTTCGCTGATCTTGATATTATTAGGCATCTTCCTGCGTTCCATGAATTCAAATCAAACCTATTTTACTTTTGAAGATACACTTACGCAAATAGGTTTGGGTTATACTTTTCTTTTTCTGTTAGGATTTTATTCACAACGTGTACAAATTATTTCACTTGTTGTAATTCTTGTTGGTTATTGGGCAGCGTTTGCTTTGTATCCTTTGCCAGATGCTTCTTTTAATTATGCTCTTGCAGGTGTAACGCCGGACTGGCCTTATAACCTGCATAATTTTGCGGCACACTGGAACAAGAATACTAATCTTGCCTGGGCATTCGACCGTTGGTTTTTGAATTTATTTCCAAGAGAAAAAGTTTTTACAAACAACGGTGGTGGTTATGCCACTTTAAGTTTTATTCCTACGCTTGGTACGATGATATTAGGACTTATTGCCGGAAACCTTTTAAAATCAAAACAAGTAAATGCTTTAAAAAAAGTAAAGAAATTTGTGTTGATAGGAGTTGGTTTGGTTGCCCTTGGTTTATTGATACATTTTGCAGGTATTAACCCAATTGTAAAACGTATCTGGACACCTGCCTGGACGATCTTCAGTGGCGGAATTTGTTTTCTTTTTCTTGCTCTTTTTTATTTTGTTATTGATATAAAAAAGATAAAAGCCTGGTCCTTTCCATTAATGGTGATAGGAATGAACTCGATTGCTGCGTACGTTATGGCACATACTATTACTTCTTTTATAACAAGCTCATTATCCATTCATCTCGGGCAGAACTACGATAAAATATTTGGTGATGCTTATTCAACTTTGATAAGCGGAGGACTTGTGCTTCTGTTTGATTTCCTCATACTGCACTGGATGTATAAAAAGAAAATATTTTTGAAGATTTAGAAACTAATAGCAATATAGCGGGTAAAAAATAAAGATTTTTTTATTCCATTGCCCATTCCATTTGTTCTTCCTCTGTGCCTTCTTTTTTCTTTTTGGTTCTAAAGAGAACGAGAAAGGGTATGAGCACTAAAAAGAAGTAACCGAGATAAACAAAAAGGTCTTTGTAGGTGAGGAATGTAGCCTGCTGTGTTACGGTGCCGGAGATCATGGCATAAGCGGTATGTAAAGCGCTGTTTGCATCAAAACCTTTGGCCATTAATCCGTGTTGCAGCATGGTGAGCCTTTGCTGTGTTTGCGGATCGGTGAGTGTGATATTTTCGCCAAGATAGGCATAATGCCGGGCCGTATCACGGCTGATAAAAGTAGTTATGAGGGCAATACCGATTGAGCCACCAAGTTGACGTACCATGTTACTTAATGCCGTTCCCTGCGGTATTTCTTTACCTTCTAATTCTGCTAAAGAAATGGTGGTAAGTGGGATAAAAATCAGTCCCATTGCAAAACCGCGGATGATCAGAGGCCAGAAGAAATCATGCGTTCCTATTTGTGTGTTTAACTCGCTCATCATGTGGCTGAACCAGAAAAACAAAGCGAGTCCCATGCCTGCATACACAGCGGGGTTTACAAAGTTCTTCTTCAGCATAGAACCTACAATGGGCATCATAATAGCGGTAGCAATGCTTCCGGGTAACATGATTAGACCTGTTTGCATGGCCGTAAAACCCAGCAATGTTTGGCAAAGAATGGGAATAACGAGGGTGGTGCCATATAAACCAAAGCCCAAAACAAAATTGAATAATGTGCCGGTTGTAAACGAACTGTTGCCAAATAAACGGAGGTTAACGATAGGATCTTTTACAGCAAGTTCCCGCCACACAAATAGAACCGCTGTTATTACTGCCAACACTGTAAGGACAGTAATATAACGAGTTTGAAACCAGTCCTCACTTTGACCTTTTTCAAGTACAACCTGTAAAGAGCCGATGGCAATAACAAGCAAGGCAAATGCAGACCAGTCGAGCCGCCCCGCTTTCATTTTTTCTGCCGGCTCTTTTACAAAACTTAATGTAAGAATGGTAGCAAGAATGCCAAAAGGAATATTGATAAAAAATATCCATTGCCAGGAGAAATTATCAGTGATATAACCACCTAAGGTTGGCCCAATGGCCGGACCTATGATAACGCCTAAACCATAGATGGCATTTGCCAGGCCTAATTCTTCTTTTGGAAATGTTTCTATTAAAATTGCTTGCGCCGTTGATAATAAACCACCACCGCCAATTCCTTGTATCACACGAAACGCAACCAGTTCCCAAACGTTATCGGAGAAACCGCAGAAAATAGAGCCTACTGTAAAAAGAATGATACAACCTGCGAAATAATATTTTCTGCCAAATTTTGCACTCATCCAGCCGGAAAGTGTGATCATGATAACGTTAGAGATCGCGTAACCCGTAACTACCCAACCAATCTCTTCGAAGGATGCGCCAAGGCTTCCCATCATGTCTGTTAATGCTACGTTTACAATGGAGGTATCTATCAATTGTAACAACGCAGCGGACACTACCGTAAAAATTACAATGATCTTATCTGCCGTAAATTTTGCCATTTGCTATGTGCTTGTAAATGAATTAATATTCATTTAAATAGTAAAAAATTATGCTTTCAATCCGTCCCAGCAAAGTTGAAAGGTATCTTCAATTATTACTTTAGTTAGTTTTCTGCCGCTGTAATGAGCATGTTTTACCACTTCGTTCAAAGCTCCTACCATAAAGGTGAGCAGCAAAAATGTATCCATATCTTTTATAAGATTTTCTTTTTTTCCTCTTTCCATTAATGCATATAACGGTTGTAAAAGTTTTTTGGAGATGTCTTTATTGCTTTCTGTTATAAAAGGAGAGTGGTAACATTGTTCCATAAAAACAGCTTCTTCAAACCGCTGAAGCCTGTATTTAAGAAGGTTCAGCCATATTGTTTTGAAACCGATCTTAAAAGGTTTATCTGCATCATAGTTTTTGAAATAAATTTCCGCAGATGATTTTCTGCAATAGGAGAAAAGACTGTTAATTAATTCGTCCTTGCTTTTGAAATAGATGTACAATGTTCCTGTGGCCAAACCTGCAGCTTTTGCAATTTCACTCATAGTTATTCCAGCCAACCCTTTTTCTGTAACAAGACAAAGTGTTGAAGTATAAATTTGCTGAATTTTTTGCTCGTCTTTCGGTTTCACAGGAGTAAAATTAAGTGAATATTTATTCAGCTAAAAACTAAAACTATAATTTTTATCCTGATTTTTACAATTATCCTGATAATACAATTTATAATCTTAAGGTCAAGATTTGCGAAAATCTAACCATGTTTTTAACCTGATTTAATGGTGCTGATTTTTTTGAGAGAAACGACAATCGCCTGTTTACAGCCCCAATGAATGCCACTTAAAACTTAGGACAAGGTAAACCCCTGCTTTCAGCAGGTTTTTTTATATAAATCAGAGATATTTCAATACCACCGCGACTATTGGAAGCAGTTTTTAGCTGTGAAGTGTTTATATCATAAGTTGTTCCTAATCTAAAATCACTAAATTCTAAACCAATATAGGGAATCAAAGCATCGCCAAAACGCATCCAGGCTCCTGCATAAAAATTAACCGGTTTATCGCTGCTTTCCGGATCACCAACGGGAAATTGCAAAGCACCTCCGGCAACTGTTTCATGTGCTTTTGCCTGCATACTATGCAACGCACTTAAATGCAAAGTAAGCCTTTCGCCTACGGGGAAATAGCCACCTGCATGAATGGTTGCCCGTGGATTCAACACATAAAAAGTTCCTGTGAATTCTTCTTTTGGTCTTGTTATGTGATACATGCTTACACCCGCATAAAAATTATTTTTGTCCGTTGTGCTCGCTGTATATAAAATACCTGCATTTAAATCGAAATAATGATTCTTAAGCGTAGTGGTATTAAACAATTCTTGTGTTGGTCTTGTAAAACCTAAATTGGTAAGCTGATCTGCAAAAGATAATTTACTAGTGTTGATCATCATGTTTGCATAGGTTGCCTGGAAACCAATGCCCAGTTGTTTATAGCCATCTTCATCCAAACCTTTATGAAAAGCGGTTGAGATAGATGCGTAGTTGAAACTTACAGCGCCATTCGCACTTTTATCAGTGAAAGCCATCACGCCAACACCCCATGTATCTGTGTACCCTATTTTATTTTGAAGAATAGGAAAATCAGCAGAAGCAGTTGCAGTTTGATAAGCCCTGTTGATGGTTGGCCATTGATTACGGTAATTGCCTGCAAGTCGTAGCTGCCCGTCAAACTTTCCGGTAAAAGCTGGATTAAGCGTTAGGGGAGAAGCAAAAAATTGCGAGAAATGTGGATCTTGTGAAAAACAGGAACACGCACAAATCAAACCCATCAGTAATAAAAAAAGCCGTACCATCAAGCAGTTATTATGACCCGAAAATAAGAAATTGCCATGTATTAATTACTACAGCAATAACATTTTAATGAGTAATTCAGAATTGATTTTTGCTGCCGTAAGCAAGATCACCGGCATCCCCCAAACCGGGAACAATATAACCTTTTGCTGTAAGTTCTTCATCCACATCACCACACCATATACGAACATCAGTTCCGGCTTCGCGACGAACATATTCAATACCAATTGTACAGGCAATGGCAGTAACAATATGAATTTGCGAAGGTGTTCCTTCTGTCTTCATTGCATTAATTGTCTTAACAATAGAAGAACCTGTTGCAAGCATTGGGTCACTGAGTATTACAATACGTTTATCAACAACCGGACTGCTTACATATTCGAGGTTTATCTCAAAACTTCCGTCACGATGATGTTTGCGGTAGGCGGAAATAAAAGCGTTATCAGCTTTATCAAAATAATTAAGCATTCCCTGGTGAAGCGGTAAACCGGCACGTAAAATAGTAGCAAGCACGGGTTGTTCAGACAATACTTTACAAGTGTGAAACCCAAGCGGTGTTTGCACTTCCTTTTCTTCCCAGGGCAATATTTTGCTTATTTCATACGCTGCTACTTCGCCTATACGCTCAAGATTTCTTCTAAAACGCATACGGTCGATTTGTACTTCAACATTTCGCAGTTCACTTACCCAGTTACTAACAAGGCTATGTTTATCGCTCAGATTTATAACCATTCAGCGAAGATAATTTACGATGAGCAATAATAAAATGATGAAGAATTTTTATGTTACCAGCTTTTGTTTCAGGCATCACTGTTTGTGCGTTCTATAAACAAAAAACCTGCATTCTTTTTAAATTTACATTTCTACACTGCCAAATTTTTTAAAAAGAATACAGGCTCTGTTTTGAAAATCTTTCCGGTTACGCACTTTGCGGATAATAATAGTATGGAACAGTTGCAGTGTGATCCGGAGAAAGTTTTGTAAAGCTGTAATCGAACTGTTCGCTTTCACCCACACAAACATGAATAACATATTCACCTTCCTGTAGATGACTTACTCTTAATTGAACCATCGAACCAATAAAACATCCTTTTCTTATTGTTTTCTTTACTTCGTTGATGATCTGGTATTGGATCTGCGCTTCTTTTAAATTGTCATCGTGCAGTTGAATAACAAGAAAATCGTTAACTAAATTGGTAATCTTAACAGGATGTGTAGAATTGTTTGACATAAGAAATTGGATTTTGGATTGTTAAAAAGTATCAAAAGTTATCAATAAGATTTATAGCATTTTCATTTTCAGCATAAATTAAAACATTCTTAAGTAAATTTTAATAATCACTTCATTCTGAATGCATTTCTCACTATCTTCATTCACACAAACAACTGGAATATGAAAAAATACTTTTTTATTTTAGCAGCTACCGCCTTTTCATTAATAACTTCTGTAAATACCTCATTCGCACAAACAAGCGCTATGAATAACGATGCAAAAACAACTGCAGATAATAAATTGTCAGGTAACGAAAAAAAAGATGGATGGGTTTTATTATTTGATGGAAAAACGCTGAATGGATGGCGTACCTATCAACATAAACCTTCTACATCATGGGTTGCAGAAAACGGAATGCTTGTTTCAAAAGCTGACCATAGTGCAACTGCAAAACATGCAGACTTAATAACGGATAAGGAATACGGAAATTTTGAATTGCAGATAGATTGGAAGATTCCACAAAAAGCAAACAGTGGTATTATGTATCGTGTTACGGAAGATCAGTCACAAACATTTGAAAGTGGACCGGAATATCAACTTATTGATGATAAAGGTTATGCAAATGAAATAGAACCTGAACAGGCATCCGGCGCTAATTATGCAATGAATGCTCCTTCAGAAGTTGCTGCTAATCCTGTGGGTGAATGGAATCATACCGTTATTATCGTTAACAATAATCATGTTGAACATTGGTTAAATGGAAAAAAAGTGGTTGAATACGAATTGGGTTCTGATGACTGGAAAAACAGAAAAGAAAAAAGTAAGTGGAAAGATGCTGCAGGTTATGGCGCTGCGAAAAAAGGTCATATAGCTTTGCAGGAATCACACGGAGTTGAAGGAGATATTCTCTTTAAAAACATTAAGATAAAAGAGTTGAAATAAAAATCAGAATAACATCACGATAAATTTCTTTAACAAAAGCTCCGGTAATATGGCCGGAGTTTTTTGTTTTATTATTATCATTGTTTCCCGCTTATATCTTCAATTTTATACCACACACCTTATAACAATACAATTATTTTCGCTTCAGAAAATTATTTCAATTTTTAATGCTGTTACAAAGATCAAAAGGTTTTAAAGTTATTGATAGCTGGCTTGCTTCTAAAGCACTGCAGCCATTTGCTTTTCAGGAAGAGGCCTGGCAAAGAATTATAAATGGTGACAGTGGCGTAATAAATGCACCTACAGGCTGTGGTAAAACTTTTTCCGTTTTTCTTGGTGCATTGATACAATTTATAAATCAGCATCCAAACAACTGGCAGCAACAATCAAAAAATGGTTTGCAGTTATTATGGATTACGCCTTTACGTGCTTTAGCAAAAGATATTGGTCGAGCTATGGAGGAAGCGCTTTTCGAATTGAACATGCAATGGAAAGTTGCCATCCGTAATGGTGATACGGAAATAAGCGAAAGGCAAAAACAAAAAAGGCAAATGCCGGAAGTGCTTATTATCACACCAGAAAGCCTGCACCTGTTATTGGCGCAAAAGGGCTATCCCGATATTTTTAAAACACTTCGCCTTATTGCGGTGGATGAATGGCACGAATTGATAGGCAGCAAACGAGGTGTGTTGGTTGAACTTGCATTAAGCAGAATTATTGGCTGCAAGAGATCATCACTAAGTA
Source organism: Bacteroidota bacterium (assembly GCA_023440945.1). Classification (GTDB taxonomy): domain Bacteria; phylum Bacteroidota; class Bacteroidia; order Chitinophagales; family Chitinophagaceae; genus JAEZRL01. The sequence goes on along the minus strand of JAEZRL010000329.1, from coordinate 6,614 downwards.
TATGGGGCATTAGTGCAACAATAGGCAACCTGGAACAGGCCGCAGAAGTTTTGCTTGCACCGCTTTTATTGCAGCAATCAGTAAAAACAGAAAGTGTTATTATTAAGGCAGAACTTTCAAAACAACTAGAAATAATTTCTGTTCTTCCTGACGAGATTGAAAAATACCCCTGGGCCGGACATCTTGGATTAACGCTTGCACACAAAGTTGTACCTATCATCGAACAAAGTAATACTACACTCGTCTTTATCAACACTCGCGGTATGAGTGAAAGATGGTATCAAACATTATTAGATATTGCGCCACAGTTTGCAGGTGCAATTGCTTTGCATCATGGCAGTGTTGAACATGAGTTACGCATCTGGGTAGAAGAAGCTTTGCATACTAAAAAGTTAAAAGCAGTTGTTTGCACAGCAAGTCTTGATCTTGGTGTTGATTTCCGCCCTGTTGATACCGTTATTCAGGTTGGTTCGCCAAAAGGTGTTGCGAGATTTTTGCAACGTGCGGGACGAAGTGGTCATCGTCCGGGAGACACGAGTAAAATTTATTTTCTTCCCACTCATTCACTTGAATTGATTGAAGCTGCAGCATTAAAAGAAGCAGTAAAAATTGGGTTGATCGAAAGCCGTGAACCAATGATTCTATGTTTTGATGTATTGATACAATATCTCTGTTCCATTGCAATAAGTGAAGGTTTCACACCGAAAGAAATTTTTAAAGAGATAAAAGCAACTTATTGTTTTGCAGATATAACGGAAGATGAATGGCGGAAAGTTTTGGATCATATAACCACCGGCGGAAATGCTTTGCAGCAATACGATGAATATAAGAAAGTGGAGGTAGAAGATGGTGTTTATCGTATCAAAAGCAGGCGAATAGCAATGCGTCACAGGATGCATATCGGAACCATCGTAAGTGATCCGATGTTGAAAGTAAAATTTTTAAGCGGAGGTTATATCGGTGTGATAGAAGAGAGCTTTATTAGCCGTTTAGAACCAGGCAATGTTTTTACTTTGGCAGGAAGAAATCTTGAATTGATAAGCATCAAAGAAATGACGGTTGTTGTAAAGAAATCGAATTCAAAAAAATCAATCGTCCCAAGCTGGAATGGTGGTAGAATGCCTTTATCTGCAAATCTTAGTTGGATGTTGCGTGAAACTTTTAATCATGCATTAACGCCAAAAGAAAATGAGATCGAACTGTCCGTATTGCATCCTTTGTTTGAATTACAGCAAAGATTATCTCATGTTCCCGGTTCAGGCGAATTATTGATAGAACACATTGAAACGAAAGATGGTTTTCATTTATTCGTTTATCCTTTTGAAGGAAGATTGGTGCATGAAGCAATGGCTGCGCTGCTTGCATACCGCATCAGCAAAATAACACCTATTACTTTTTCGATGGCAATGAATGATTATGGATTTGAATTATTAAGTGATCAACCAATTCCTGTAGATGACTTAAACGCAAAAGAACTTTTTACAACTGATGACCTTTTAAATGATATTCAAAGAAGCGTAAATGCAATTGAAATGGCAAAACGAAAGTTCCGTGATATTGCTGTGATTGGTGGACTAATATTTCAGGGTTATCCCGGCGAACATAAAAAAGCGAGGCATTTACAATCTTCTGCATCTCTGCTGTTCAAAGTGTTTGCAGAATATGATCCTGATAACATTCTTATTCAGCAGGCTTATAGGGAAGTTTTTGCACAACAAATGGAAGAAGTTCGTTTGCGCAATGCCTTGCAACGGATACAGGATGGAAGAATAATTGTTTTATTTCCCGAACGTTTAACACCATTCTGTTTCCCTATAAAAGTAGATAGTTTAAGCCGCGAAAATCTTACTTCTGAAAAACTGGAAGACCGTGTAAAAAGAATGCAAAGACAATTAGAGAGATAGCAGAATTTTCTTTGTTATAGTTTTGCATTTTGATGATTATTATTTCGATATGGCTATGAATTCAAAGACTAACCTAAAGAATAACCGGCACCGGAATTATTTTTTAAAAGCTGTACCATTTTTATACGTTATTATTCCAGTTGTTCTATTATTGGTTTATTTATCGCATCTTGGTTTTATTCCATTGGATGTTGAAAGCGATGAAGCAAGAAGAGCAGTTGTTTCTGCTGAGATGATGATCTCTAAAAACTATCTTACCCCAACAATAAACGGAACTCTCTATCTCAACAAACCTCCCTTATACAACTGGATCATTATTGGTTTCTTCAAACTTTTTGATAATTATTCCATGTTTGCTTTCAGGTTACCAGTAATTATTGCAGTTGTACTTACAAGTTTGGTCATCTTTCTAATCACAAAAAAATATACCAACAAAAAAATTGCTTTTTTTACCGCTTTAGCCTATGCCACAAATGGAAGATTGCTTATCTACGAATCTTTGTACGGCTTTATTGATACAACTTTCAGCCTTGTTGCTTATGCCAACATAGTTTTGATTTTTTATTTTGGTGAGAAGAAGAAGGTTACTTCACTTTTTATTGTAACCTATATTCTTTGTGCTATTGCTTTTTTGCTAAAAAACATTCCTGCACTTTGCTTCCAGGCATTTAGTCTCATCACTTATTTTGCTTTCAGTAAAAATCTAAAAAAACTGTTTAGTCTTAAGCATGTTGCAGGCATAATAATATTCCTTGTCATTCTATCTTCCTATTATGTGCCTTATCTCTATTACAATCATTTCTCTGCTTCTAAATTGTTCGGAAATATTGTAAACGAAAGCACCAAACGTACTTTTATTCAATATGGTTTTATCAAAACGATAAAACATTTTTTTACTTTTCCCTTTGAGGTGTTTTACCACTTCCTGCCGTGGACAATTCTTGTACTTGCTTTATTTAAACGGAACACATTGGCTCTTATACGACAGAACAGGTTTATGCAATATTCCATTCTTGTATTCTTTGCCAATATTTGGATCTACTGGTTTTCTGTTGATGTTTATCCTAAGTATTTGTTCATGTTAGTGCCTCTGATTTATTCCGTTTTGTTTTACTGTTATTTTATGAACGAGGAATTAAGGCACTCGTGGCAGGAAAAAATTATTCATATTCTCATTATTATTTTTTGTGTCGCCATTGCAATTGCTGTCATTGCAGTTCCATTTTTACCTTTCGTTTTCAAAACAAATTTTATTTCTGTCAAAATACTTATTCTTGCTGTTGCCTTTCTATTATGTACAGTATTTGCGCTTAAAACACCCTACAAACTGTTTGCTTTACTTATTGCGTTTGTTTGCCTGCGAGCCGGTTTTAACTGGTTTGTTGTAGAACAAAGAGGAGAACGTTTTTTTGCAATGAAAGATTGGTGTCGCACCATCTGTAACATTACGAAAGGCAAAGAGTTATACCTACTGCAAAAGACACAAGCAAATGGTTTTGATGGAATAAGTTTTCATATTTCTACACAACGGAATGAAATATTGAAAAGCACTACTACGTTGAAATCCGGTGCTTATTATATAGCAGATGAAAAACAGTTTCACCAGTATTCTTTAAAACCGGTTTTTCATTTTATCAATTTCCCGTTTAGAAATTCACTTTATGTTGCTGAATATTCACCTGGTAAAAGTGTTCGCTGATTTTTTGTTTACCGGCATTGATACTTCGATATAGCTTCGTTGTGTCACTCACTTGTACGCTTTGTTCTTTATCAACAGAAATGATTTTCTTCTTTTTGTTATTTCGTTTGTAAGATGTTTAATTTGCCTCGCAAGGAGAATGATAGCAGCAATGCTACCGGTAATATAAAAAATTATTCACTATCCCAACAGGTATGACAGTTAAACACAATATTCATAATAATAATTTCTGGTTATCATATCAGCGATGTTTGTTTTGGGAAGAACAAAAAGCATTGATCGTTTCTGATCTGCATATTGGTAAATCGGGGCATTTCAGAAAATCAGGTATTGCGGTACCACAGCATGTTTTTAAAGAAGATCTGCAGAGATTATTTGCAGAGATTCAATATTATAAACCACAACAATTGATCATCGTTGGTGATTTGTTTCATAGCAAAGAAAACAAGGAAATGGATTTGTTTGTAAAATGGCGTACCGATCTTGAGTATGTTGATGTGCATTTAATAAAGGGCAACCATGATATTTTGAAAAATAAGTGGTATGAAGATGCTTCTATAAATGTGCATGAACATAGTTTTTGCATTAATGAGTTTTTATTTACACATGATGCAACAGCCCCTTTTTGTGAAGATAAAGACACGACCTATATTTTCAGTGGACATATACATCCCGGAATTATTGTAAAAGGAACAGGGAGGCAAAGCCTTCGTTTCCCCTGCTATTATTTTGGAGCGCAATACGCTATTTTGCCCGCATTCAGCAAATTCACCGGTCTTGCTTTAGTAGAACCAAAAAGAACAGATACGGTTTATGCCATTGTTGATAAATCAGTTCTGCAGTTATAGAAGTTTAAATTTTTATTTTAGCGTATATCAAAGAAAAATTTACATTTCCCATCCTTTAGTTATTGCAGTTTGGCATTGAATTTTTTCTGTAGAATGCTTTCCTCATACTTTGCACATTTTCTACAAACGCTCTCACTTCTAACATTGTAAAGCAACATTTTAGACTAAAGGCATGTTTTTTAAAACTGTTGTTTCGTAATACATTATTGTTTCATCAAAATACTTTATTATGGAAAGAAGTACAGGTACCGAACGAAAAACGGGAACTTCCAACAGAGGCTTTGCTTCTATGGATCCCGAACAACAACGTAAAATTGCCAGTAAAGGCGGCGAAGCAGTGAGCAGAAATCGTGAACATATGGCTGAAATTGGCAGGAAAGGTGGTGAAAATTCACATGGCCGCAGAAAAATGAATCAGCAACATAATGCCAATGCATGATACTCATTTTTTACGCCACTAAAAGAGAAGTAAATGTGAACTTCTCTTTTTTTTTATAAACCAAAGGGATAAGTTTCGGGCATTTTATGCCCATCAGGAGTAATATGCAGTGGATGTAATGCTTCAGTTTCGTCAATATAAATAAAAGCATCATAACGTTTGGGCAAAACACTTGGGACATAATTACCATAACGTTCAAACTGCGGACGATATACTACGCCAATTGCCCGGTGACCAATGCGATTTTCTGAGAACATAGGAACATCGATGTCTTCCATAAATAATAATTTATTTTCTTTTCCTGCCTTATGTAATAAATATTCCCAACTGCCATCGCGGCCTTCAGGAACTTCTACTTTTTGCATAGGCGCTCCCCAATTGCTTCCGGCGATCACACTTCCTTTGTAAGAGCCAAAGCCAATTAAAGCAGCTTGATCACCATATTTGTTATGCACTAGTTCACCAATATTAAACATGCCGTCATCTGCCATATCTGTTGCACTTGAGTCACCGATATGTGTATTATGTGCCCATACGATTGCTTTTGAGTTTTCTCCGTGAAACTCCAGCAAACGTTCAAGTGTTTCCATCATGTGCGTGTCTCTTACATTCCATGATTCTGCATCGCCTCTTATCATTGCACGATAATATTTTTCTGCATTCACGGCGATCAATGCGTTTTGTTCTGTGCTAAAAACGTTCTCTGCACCGGAGTCGTATTGCGGTAATTTTTTTTGTATCTCTTTTAATAAAGCCACTACTTCATCTTCACATACTTTAGGAACAAATTGTGTTGCCAAAGCATACGAACTTCCATCATCTTCTTTGTAAGGTTCAAAACAGCGGAATGCTTCTTTTGCCTTATTCAATGCTTCAGGATCAACCTTTGATAAATATTCAATAATGGAATTGAGCGATTCCCATAAACTATAGACATCCAATCCAAAAAAACCGGCTTTGTTTAGTTGTGATTGATTGTGTTCTTTCATCCATTCCGCCAGGGCAACGATCTCCCAGTTTGCCCACATCCATGTTGGCCACCTATTGAATTTATGTAGTACTTTAATCGCGTTTCTTGATGAATTATCCCATTCTTTTATATAACGATTTACAGAAAAGCAATCAGGCCAGTCACCTTCAACACAAATAAAATTGAACTGCTTTTCTTCGATCAGTTTTTTACTGATATAATTTCTGTAAGTATAATACTCATGAGTTCCATGCGATGCTTCACCAAGCATCACGATACGTTTATCACCTATTCGTTCTATCAACCTATCCAGATCACTCATTTGATAAACAGGTGTACATTTATCACGGATAAGATCAATTGCTTCATGCTCATCAACCATTGCACCACGGGATGGAATACGAAAAGCCATAACAGGTTTTTACAAATAATTTCCACAAAAACTAAGCTAAAACATAACGTTGCTGTTATCGCACTTATGAATGTGCAACTGCTTTTGTTGTTAGATATTTAATAAAATGAAGGATTTTGATTATTGTGTTGATAAATAACAGTTGAACAATATAACATAAATGCATTTTCTTGCACGTTTCATTAATTACTTCGGATATTTGTAAATCATTCATTCACTCAAATACAATCTTAACCATGAAACACGTACAAATTAAACAGGTGTTACAATGTTCCTTAGTGGCAGCAGCTTCGTTTGCAATAATCTCTTGTGGCAATTCAACATCTACAGATAATGCAAACG
>JAEZRL010000291.1 GCA_023440945.1 Bacteroidota bacterium | reverse complement strand
ATAATCACAAATATTCGCTGCCTTGTAAACGTAAGAGACAGACAAGATGTTTTGCGAGGTAAAGAATTAGCACATCTTCCAACAATAGAAAATGCTTTTATCATTATTGAAGAGGATAAAATAACGTCCTATGGCTCTATGACTGAATTGGATAGGTTAAATTTTAATATTGATGAAACAATTGATGCAGCAGGAAAATTTATTTTACCTGGATGGTGTGATAGTCATACACATCTTGTGTTTGCCGCAAGCCGTGAAGAAGAATTCAGGGATAAGATAAAAGGTTTGAGTTATGCAGAGATAGCAGCTAAAGGCGGCGGCATTTTAAACTCAGCCAAAAAACTAAATGCAACTTCAGAAGAAGAATTGTTTGAACATTCTTTAATAAGATTGAAAGAAGTGATGCATTTAGGAACCGGCGCTATTGAAATAAAAAGTGGTTATGGATTAAGTGTTGAAGGCGAACTGAAAATGTTGGGTGTGATAAAACGGTTAAAAGAAACAGTTTCTATTCCCGTGAAAGCAACTTTTTTAGGTGCACATGCATATCCTTTGGAATTTAAAAATGATCACCGGGCTTATATTGAAATGATAACTGATGAAATGCTCCCGGTTATCGCAAAAGAGAATCTTGCAGATTATATAGATGTGTTTTGTGAAGAAGGTTTTTTTTCTGTTGATGAAACGATTCAGGTTGTTGAAGCGGCAAAACATTATGGTTTAAAGCCTAAGCTGCATGTTAATCAATTGAATAGTTTAGGAGGAGTGGAGGCAGGTGTGAGACTGAATGCAATATCATTGGATCATTTAGAAGTGGCAACGGAACAAGATATAAATAGTCTTGCAACATCTTCAACCATTGCAACATTGTTACCTTCTGCTGCATTTTTTTTAAACATGCCTTTGCAACCTGCAAGAGTATTGATAAACGCTGGTTGTGCTGTTGCGCTGGCATCTGATTATAATCCTGGCTCATCGCCAAGCGGTAATATGAATTTTGTTGTATCGCTTAGTTGTATTCAAATGAAAATGTTGCCTGAAGAAGCGATCAATGCTGCAACTTTAAATGGCGCGTATGCGATGGAGTTACAGGATGAAGTTGGATCAATAACAATTGGTAAAAAAGCAAATCTTATCCTTACGCAACCTATTCCTTCACTTGCTTATCTGCCTTATGCTTTTGGAACAAATTTAATTGAAGCCGTTATGTTGAATGGTTCTTTTATTTAAAATTCTCTACTTTCATTCTATGGGAAACATCAGCACAGAAATGCTTTTGATGATCGTGTGTTCGATAGTCATATTGTCTTATATATTTTCTATTCTATCCAAACATAGTAAAATTCCTTCTGTTTTGCTTTTGCTTGCAACGGGAATTATTGCAAGATATATTTCTGATGCAGAAGGGTGGGGGCTTACATTACCTGAAAAGCTGGTTGAATTTTTAGGCGTTGTGGGTTTGATAATGATCGTTCTGGAGGCTGGTCTTGACCTTGAATTAGGACGAAATAAATTAGGGCTGATCCGTAATTCTTTTTTTGCAGCACTTGTTATTTTTATTGTATCTGCTGCAGGTATAACAACGGGATTATATTGGTGGCTTCGCGAACCAATTGAAAAATGTATTGTGTATTCCATTCCATTGTCTATTATGAGCAGTTCTATTGTTCTGCCAAGTATTCATCCTTTAAGCGCGGTAAAAAAAGAATTCCTGGTGTATGAAGCTTCTTTTTCTGATATGCTAGGGATCCTTGTTTTCAATTATTTCACCGCAAAAGAAGTCTACACGGCCAGTGCGGTGGGAACATTTTTTCTCAACATTGTTATCGCTATTGTTTTATCTGTGATATTCTCTATTATTCTGTTTGTTATTCTCACAAAATCAAGCATGAACATAAAGTTTTTTCTCATTTTTTCATTGCTGATAATTTTGTATGAAGGAGGAAAAATGCTGCAATTGCCTTCGTTGCTTATCATTTTGTTCTTTGGCTTGCTGATGAGGAACTGGAATATGATAAAAATACCTTACATACGATTGTTGTTTACAGAAGAAAAATTGAAAGAAACTACAAACATTCTTCATTACATAACAGCAGAAAGTTCATTTTTAATCCGTACTTTCTTTTTTATTCTTTTCGGATTTTCAATTGATGTAAAAGTTATTGCTGAATCAGATATTCTTCTTGCAGGAACAATCATTGTTGGCATATTACTTTTTGTCCGATTTTTATACCTGCGATTTTTTTTGAAAGAAAGCGTTTATCCTGAAGTATTTTTCATTCCACGTGGATTAATAACAATTCTATTGTTTTATAATATTCCGGATAATTTAAAACTGCAACGCTTCAGTGACGGAATTTTATTCTTTGTGATACTTGTTACAAGTGTTATTATGATGATTGGAATGATATTTTATAAGAACCGGGAAATAGTAAGTGCACCTGAATAATAATAATTATTATATGCAATACCTGAAAATCTATAGCAAACAGGATATTTTGGATTATACAAAAATTCGCCGTTTTGAAACAAAAGCAGGAGAATGTTTTCAATTGGTAACAGACAAGCAAAGTATTGAAAATACATTAGCCACTTCTTCAGCTAAATATGTTTTATTAGGAATTGAAGAAGATATAGGCGTAAAAGCAAACCTTGGTGTAGGTGGTGCAAACACCGGATGGCAATCGTTTCTGCAAGCTTTTGCAAATATTCAAAGCAATGACTTTTTTTCTGGTGAAGAAGTTTTGCTGTTAGGACATTTTGATTTCTCAGAAATCGAAAAAGTAATTGAAAGTAATGCAAATGATACACTGGAACGTATCAATGCTTATCGTCATGCCGTAAATACTATTGATGATGCAATAGAGAATATTTTAAAGATTGTGACCGAACATAAAAAAATACCTATTGTTCTCGGTGGCGGTCATAACAATGCGTATGGTTGTATAAAAGGTGCAGCTAAAGGTTTATATAAAGCAGGTGTAATTCCTTTGGCACAGATAAATGCAATCAATCTTGATGCACATGCTGATTTTCGTCCTGCAGAAGGTCGTCACAGCGGTAATGCATTCCGCTATGCAGATGAAGATGGTTATCTTGAAAAATATTTTGTGATTGGTTTGCACGAAAATTATTTGCCGCAAAATTGCTGGCTTGATGTTGTGAATGATCGGTTCATTGACTTTATCACTTATGAAGATATTTTTTTGAATGAAAAAAGAAACTTTATAGAAGCAGTTGCGCATGCTACTGTGTTTACTGATGATACTTATTGCGGTATCGAACTGGATATAGATTGTATTGAAAATGCATTGAGCAGTGCTACTTCACCGGTGGGTATTTCTGTTTTAAATGCAAGACAATATATCAATTTTACTGCACGTGAATGCAAAGTAGCTTACCTGCATCTTGCTGAAGCTGCTGCACAATTATCAGATGGAAGAAAAGATGAAACTATAGGCAAACTGCTTGCTTATCTTGTAACTGATTTTATAAAAGCTTTTAATGAAAGAGTGCAGTAATAATCTATATAGATTTATTTCTTTCTCAAAAAAATATAAGAATTAATAGCGAAAGTCTGTTGCTGCTTATGAATGTTAAATCATCTAGCCATAACTATCACCTGGAAGCTTCCCGGCTTCATCAGAAATCTCTCATCTTTATTTGTGGAAGGTTCAAATTCTGCAGTTGGTAAATACACATTTTTGGTTGTATCGTCAACACATAAAGTTCTTGCACCTCTTTTTGTTTTTACATTGCCTACCAATTTAAAATCATTTGCAGATAATTCTTTTATCACTGTTAAGATGCCTTCTCCACAGGATGCATAAACATAATGTAGCGAAGGATTGAAAGCAGTGCCATCGCATCCATTACCAATGGTAAGTTTGCTGATGATCTTTCCGTTTGTTGCATCAATTATCATCAGTACTTTATTATCACATCCTGCAAATAATCTTTTCGTTTGCCTGTCAATAGATAAACCTGTTGGTGCTTCACCTGGTGCAATTGACCAGTTTGCGATCACTTTATTTTGATCAATATCTACAACAGCGATCTCACTTTTGTCTTCATTATTGATAAATATTTTTCCTGCGCCGTCACTCACTGCCGTTTCAGGTTTTCCGGTTAAAGAAATTGTTGCAACAACTTTATCCGTTGCCGGATCTATAACCGATAAATTTTTGCTTCTTCCATTGCAGGTAATTATCTTTTTGGAATAATCATCATAAAAAATGGCATCGGGATTTTGTCCTGTTGGTATTTGTGCAAGTACTTTTAAATTGTTAAGATCAAACGCAGTCACATTGTTCAATCTTCCATTGCTTGTATATCCTTTGTTAAGAGAATGAACGAAAGCGATGCCATGCACACCTGTTGTATTTGGAATAACACCAATGGAATCACCGTTATTTTTATCAATCACATTCACCTGCGTGCCATGCGAAACATATAATTTATTTGAGTTATCATCAACAGCGATATAATCCCATCCACCATTGCTTTTAATGTGAAATGTTTTTACTACGTGATAACCGGAAGAGTTTTGTGCAGAAGCATGGTTTGTATTAATTAAAAAAAGTAGCAAAAAAAATACAAGCGAAAGCGTTTTCATAAAGTGTTTTGAACGAATGTAAAAGGTGAATTTGAAGAGAACCTGTAGAAAAGTTGTTTACCTATAGCTTTTTACCATCGAAGATTGAACGTGTGTAGATCAGGTGAATTGAAATGATAACTGATGTGACACCCCGAAGCTTCACAAATCTGGTTTACAATTGATAAACCAAGTCCTGCATGATCATTGTTTGGTGCTGCTTTATAAAAGCGGCTGAATAATCTTTTATGATCTAATGATTGAGAGGCGCCTGTGTTATTTATTGTTAATTGATGTGGTTGTAAATTAATGCCGATGTTACCGTTTTTTATGTTGTGTCTTGTTGCATTGCTGAGAAGATTGTTTAATAAAACATCAAGCAATTGGGGATTTATTGTTATGGAAGCATCCTTCAGTTCTACTGAAACAGAAATGTTCTGATTCTGCCATAATTCGTTGAACTCCGCAACCTTTTCGTGTATTATTTCTTTCAGCGAAATAGTTTTACTTTCTTCAAACTGCCTGTTCTCGATCTTTGTGAGAAGCAGTAACGACTGATTCATCCTGCTTAATTTTTGCAGAGCATTATATGCTGCATAAATACTATGGCTTTGTGTTTCATTCAAGGCTTCATCCTGTATCAATATATCCAGCTTCGAACGTATAACCGCAAGTGGAGTTTGCAATTCATGCGAAGCGTTTTCAGTGAATTCTTTCAATAAAAAATAATCTTGCTGCGCCTTGTTAATAGCATTGCTTAAAGTATTGTTCATCAAACTGAATTCATCTGTATTTGTTGTTATAAACTCAAGCTTCTGTTTATTGCTTAATTTAAAGTTTTTTATCGTTTCCAGTGTTCGATAAAAAGGTTGCCACAACTTTCTCAGGATGAAACGGTTTATAATAAAGTTGACAAGAAGAATCAAAAGAATAACAGAAAATGTAATGATAAGAATGGAACGGATAAGATCATCTGTTCCTTCAAGCGACTTACTTACCGTTACAAGATACCATTTACCATTTGCATGAATACTAAAAGAAATTTGTCTTAGAATTTCATTTCCATATTTCTTGTGCTTTACGGTCGAAAATTTTCTTTCAGCCTGCTCTAAAGGTTTCGAAACACTTTTATATTCGATATACTGATCGCGTACTTTAATTACCTGTGGCAGTTTATCAAACTGGTTAACATAAGTAGTTATTTCGTTTTGCTCTATACGAAGATCTTCATCAACCTGGTTTATAAGCATGTGTCGCAGCAACAAGGTAAAAGCAATACTGCCAAGCAGGAAGATAATAACTGTTGAGAGCAAATTTATCCTTGTATATTTTGTAAATAACTTCATGTTATTGCTTCGGCATACTGAATTTATAACCCATTCCGTAAATGGATTTTATATAATCAGGACAACCGGATTGAACCAGTTTTTTTCTCAGGTTTTTAATATGTGTATAAATAAAATCGTAATTACCTGCAATATCCATATCATCACCCCATAAGTGTTCTGCAATAGCTCCTTTACTAATCACTTTGTTTTTATTACTGATGAAATAAAGCAAAAGTTCATATTCTTTTCTGGTAAGATCGATTGTTTTATTTTGAACGACTACAGATTTCTCTTCAAGATTTAAATCAAGTTCATCAAAACTTATCACCGGCATTCCGTTGAAAAACTTTCTTCTTATTATCGCTGCGACTCTTGCACTTAATTCCGATAAATGAAAAGGTTTAATAAGATAATCATCTGCTCCTGATTTTAGTCCGGTGATCTTATCATCCAAAGAATTTTTTGCAGAAATAATTACAACACCATCTTGCTTATGATTTGTTTTTAATTCTTTCAAAAGTTCAAGTCCATTGCCATCGGGAAGCGTAATATCGAGAACAATGCATTCATATTCATATAAAGAAATTTTTTCTATAGCTGTCTTGAAATCATAAACAGCTTCACAAATAAAATTTTCGCTGCCAAGGTAATCGCAGATACTTTTTGAAAGCTCTTTTTCATCTTCGATAACAAGCAGTTTCATCGGAAAAAACTTCTTTGTTTTAGTGATTGAATAATCAAATGTCTGTAACAAAACTGAAGAAAATCTATTGTCATCCCGCTTATATTTCTTATGACCTATTGTTAAATAAAATAAAAAGAAACAATGGATGTAACGTTATACGAAATCTATCGTATATTTGTTACGAAATCATTCGTAAAACAACTTATTCATCAAACCTATAATCATGAAAAATGTACAAGAAATTAAAAAACTGGCATTGGTTGCTGGTATATGCATTGTTGGTGTTGTTACT
>JAEZRL010000279.1 GCA_023440945.1 Bacteroidota bacterium | reverse complement strand
GTGGAAAAAATAGAAAAGGATTTGAAAGATGGACCTCAAATGATTTTTAAAAAAGCATACTATTTTGATGAAGAAGACCGGTTATTTTCAAAACGTGAAAAAGAAATTTTGAAATGGATGGCTGAGGGTTTAACAAGTAAAGAAATCGGCGCTAAATTTTTTATAAGCGAAGGAACAGTTATAAATCATCGTAAAAACATGTTGTACAAAACCAATACCCCAAATGTGGCAGCTTTGATCGCTTTCGCTTTCAGGAATGGAATTATTTAAACATTTCTTCAGCATATTTTGCTGCCAATTCATTAAATTTTTCCGGTTCATCAATATTTACCAAATGGCTTGCACCTTCAATTTTAAAGATCTGATTTTGCCATAACGGAATTTCAATTTCATCCAGGTAACCAGGATCTATTACTTTCTCATCTTCTCCAAAAATTATCAATAAAGGAGTGTTTGTTTTCCGAAGCAGGTTAATCTCATCATTGAACTTGCCTTGCTGAATGCTTTCTCCCAATAAGGATCGGAAACCTTTTTGAACAGAATGGTAATCTTTTAAAATGGATTGCATATCTTCTTCATCTCTCGAAGCAGATGTATCCATCGCATATAATTGCACATTCTGTTCTCCCGCATCATCCATAAAAAGAACCTGTACATGCATATTTGGTTTCATCATTTTTTCAAGTGTAATATTATCACCAATTACACAAGGGCCGGCAAGGATTATTCCGGAAGGATGCAAATCAAAAGCAAGCATTTCGGCAATTATGTTTGTAGCAAGTGAAATACCCGCAAGTATATATGGTTTATCATCCATTAACTTTTTTATTGCTTCTCTTAACAGTTGAGCAAGTTTTGGAACAGCGCAATACTGTTTTCCGGGAAAACCGGAAGCACCATGAGCAGGAAGATCAAATGCAACCAAACGCCAATCTGAAAGGACTGAACTGTTCAATTGTTTGCGCCATGCATTTGAAGATTGAGAATTGCCATGAAGAAAAAAAATAGTTTTTGAGGCATCGGCATTTATTTCTGTGTACGCAATAGTAACATCACATACAGATAGTGTTTTATTTTTCATTTAGAAATTATAAGCAGCATAATTTGAATTCAATTATAACGATTTTATCTGCTTATTCTTAAGTAAGAATAAAATTTAATTTGTTGAAGAATCTCTGGCAACCTCTTACTTCATTCCAAAAACCTTCTCTATTTTTTTAAGTGTTTGTGCAAGATCAATTCCTTTACCCAGTACCTTTTTAAAAATATCACCTTCGTTTTTTATTCTGTCAATCGCATTAAAAATGGTAAAGTCGGTCATCTTCAAACCTTTCTTTACTTCTTCCCAATGTAAAGGCATAGAAACCGTTGCACCAGGTTTTGGTCGTAAAGAATAAGGGCCGGCAACCGTAGCCTGTGGGCGGTTTTGCAAAAAATCTATATACATTTTGCCTTTTCTGTTTCCTGTTAACCGCTCGATACTTGTATAATCAGGTATTTCAGCGTGTACAAGTTTCGCTATCCGCCTTCCGAACTCTTTAGAATCTTCGTAAGTATATTTTGCACCAAAAGGAATATAAATATGCAAGCCAGTTGAGCCTGAGGTTTTGCAGTAACAAGGCACATTAATAGCCTCAAGAATTCTTCTTGTAACCTGTGCTGCTTCTATCACCTGCTCAAACGTGTTTTTATCCGGATCAAGATCTATGATGCACCAATCAGGATGATCAGGTTTTTGCACCCTGCTGCTCCACGAATTCATTTCAATACAACCCAATGAAGCGATGTACATAATGCTCGCTTCATCTGTACAAACTAAAAAATTGCGATCACCACCTCTTTCGCTGTGATAAGGAAAGGTTTTTATCCAGCCCGGTACTTTTCCTGTTACATTTTTTTGGTAAAAGCTTTCTCCTTCTATTCCATGTGGGAAACGGTTAAGCGTTTGGGGCCTGTCTTTCATATATGGAAGCATATATGGCGCAACCTGGTAATAATAATTAAGCATATCCCGCTTGGTAACTTTTTCTTTTGGCCAAAATAATTTAGTAAGATTGGTGAATTTTAATTCATGTCCATCAATATTTCTTACCTGCGTTACTTCTTTTGGATTCAATAAAGTTTTTCTTTCTGTTGTGCCGGGTTTGAATAATTTTTTTGAAGAAGAATCTTTTTCTTCCTGCAAAATTGTTTCTGTTGCAACTGGTTTTTCAATTACCACATCTTTCGCCTCTTTGTCTTCTCTTAAACCTTTAAATGAAGGATGACGGCTTCCGCTTCGGTAACTTATTTCTGCCACTAATTTTGGTTCCAGCCATGTTACTTCTGCTTTTGGCGGATCAGGCCGGAAACGTGAAGGTTTATTGTATTCAGGAGTTGTATCGAAAGGGCAAATAGCAGTTTTTAACTCATTCATTTTTTCGATCAATTCATTTTGTATTTGATTGGAAAAACCGGTTCCTACCGGACCTGTAAATTTCAGTACACCATGTTCATAAGCGCCCAATAATAATGCACTGAATTTTTTAGTGGTGTTTTCATTTCTTGTGTAACCACCAATCACTGCTTCGTGACGTTTTTCGGTCTTAATTTTCAACCAGTCTTTTGAGCGTGTATCAGGAATATACAAACTGTCTTTTTTCTTTGCCATTATTCCTTCAAGACCCATTTTCTCTGCCAATTGAAAAAACTCCGTTCCTGTTGAATCAAAGTTTTCGCTAAGACGAATGATATTATTTTCTGAAGGAATAACAGAACGCAAAATTTCTTTTCGTTCGTTAAGTGGTTTCTGCATAAGGTTTTCGCCAGTCAGCCACAGAATATCAAAAAGATAAAAAGCAAGCGGGCCATCGGCTTCACTACGCCATGATTGCAGGTCTTCAAAATCTGAAATTCCTTTTTCATTCACCACAATAATTTCACCATCTACAATTGCATTTATTTTCCATTTTTTTAAGGCTTCATAAACAGGATAAAATTTATCGTTGAACGATTTATTGTTGCGGGAACAAACATTCACTTCGCCATTGTTTATATAACCAACAGCCCTGTAGCCATCCCATTTCACCTCGTATAACCAGCCTTCTTCGTCAAAAGGCTTGTCCGCTAAAGTTGCGAGCATAGGTTTTATATCAGAAGGAAAAGAAGTGTTTTTTTCTCTCTTCTTTTTTACCGTCTGCTTTTGTTCATATGTTTTTATTGCCATAATTATATCCTTCTGTTTCAGGATAATAGAATCATGCCAAAGAAAATTAGAGTTTAAATCAGTTCGTATTATCTGCAACAGAACTAATATATTTTATTATCTTCCTGCTATGGGGAATAGCTATTTCTATTCCTTTATTTAAATTGCTGAAGAAATTGTTGCAGTACAAGTGAGTGACACAACGAAGATGCCGTATTTGATGGAGCCCGTAACATAAAAATTATTCCCTGAAATTTTTATGACATCGGATGAATTGAATGGCTTCCATTATATCATCATGCAATACACGATCGCTTTCATTAAAACTTACTGATTTTCTAAACTTAGAGACAAGTTCTTCAATAACAGGAGAGCTTTTTAAAGGTCTTCTAAACTCTAATGCTTGTGCTGCGCTTAATAATTCGATGGCCAAAACTTTTTCTACATTATTAATCACACGCAAACATTTCGTTGCAGCATTAGCGCCCATGCTTACATGATCTTCCTGGTTGTTGGACGAAGAAATGGAATCAACTGATGCAGGTGTGCATAATTGTTTGTTTTCGCTAACAATGCCGGCAGCCGTGTATTGAGGAATCATAAAACCCGAATTCAAGCCAGCTTTCTTTACAAGGAATAAAGGCAGATTACGTTGTCCGCTTATTAACTGATAGATTCTTCTTTCAGAAATATTTGCAATTTCACTCATGGCGATGGCAAGAAAATCAAGATGCAAAGCCAATGGCTGTCCATGAAAATTTCCACCGCTTACAATCAAATCTTCTTCAGGAAAAACATTTGGATTATCCGTAACAGAATTTACTTCTGTTAAAAAAACATTCAACACGTTTTCAAATACATCTTTTGATGCACCATGAACCTGCGGCACACAGCGAAAAGAATACGGATCCTGTACCTGCAACTTTTTTTGTTGTGCTATCTCGCTTTCTTTTAAATAATGACGAAGTGTTGCTGCAGTTTGTATTTGTCCTTTATGCGGCCGAATGCGTTGAATGGCTTTGTTTAATGGTTCTGTAATGCAATCGAACGCATCAAATGATAAGGCACAAACAATATCGGCAATCTTTAATAAATGGTCACTTTTCTTCAAGCAATACATTCAATAAGCACTCATAAACTGAGTACCATTTATTAATGAAAGACCTTCTTTGATTTGCAATGCAACTGGTTGCCAGTTAAATTCTTCAAGTATTTGTTTGGATGAATATTTTTCATCTTTATAATACACTTCACCCAAACCAATCAAAGGTAAACTGAGGTGACTTAGCGGCGCTAAATCACCAGAAGCGCCTAATGAACCTTGTGTATAAATTACGGGAATCACTTCTTCGTTGTGCATATCCATCAAACGTTTAACGGTATCAATTTGAACGCCACTGTTGCCATAGCTTAAAGATTTTATCTTCAGCATAAGCATCAGTTTCACTATTTCTTTTGGCACTTCTTCACCGACGCCGCAGGCATGAGATTTCAGCAAATTGTATTGCAGTTCCTTAATTTGATCTTTATCAATTTGTACATTTTGTAAAAATCCAAAACCGGTGTTAATACCGTAAAGTAATTCCGTCGAGTTACTTAACCGTTTATCAAGATATTCCCGGCATTTTGTTATGCGTTGATGGGCATCGAAAGTTATAGAAATAAGTTGCTGATGATCTATGTAATTCTTAACCTGTTCAAAGCTCAGCCATTTACGATCTAAAGGAAGATAATTATAACTCATAGTCTGTACAAGCAATAGAAAAGCAAAGTAGTATTTTTTGGGGAGTAAGTTTTCAGCTTGCACAAATATTCATACAAACAAAGAGGAAAGGGTTAAATATCCTTTCCTCTTTGTTCGCTGATTGATCTGGAAATTAATCACGTTTGAATTGAAGCATCCATTCGTAAATATTCATATCATCCTGTTTGAAATCAGGATTGGTAGCTCTTGCCCAGCAATTATGAACTGCATAATCGAAAATTGTTTCTTTAACACGAATATCATCATGATAATTACCATGGTCATGGCCATGTTCATGACCATGATTGTTACCATGCTTATTCTCATGATGCCCATGATTACCGTAATGACCATGATCACCATGACCATTGTGATTGTTATGATCTCCATCATCATTATGATGATGCCCGTGATCGCCATTGTGCTCATCATCTTTCTTGTAATGATCTCGTACCATTCTTATAAAGTGTATTGTTTTATAAGAAGGTACAACCGGGTCGAATCTATTATGGAAAGCCCAGATAGGAAGTTTTGCTTTAGCAATTCGTTCTGCCTGATCTGTACGCATTATTCTGGATTCTGCAAGGGGAACAACTGCCGCAACTTTCTCAGGATGGGTACCTGAAAATACTGACACAGCTCCGCCACCCATACTTATTCCTACCAAGTAAATGCGCTTTGCGTCAACCCGGTAAGTTTTTACAGCATGCTCAATTAATTGATCAATGTCTTCAGGCTCCGGAAATTCTTTGAATTGGGGAGAAATTACGATGAATGAAAAATCTTCACCGTTCACTCTAAAAGTTTTAGGAAATACACCGAGTTGTATTAAACGGGGAATTGAATTTCTCGTTATCTTATAAATATCTGACCTGCCGTTTCCGCGTTTTCCTATTCCATGAAAAGATATTAATAAAGGGTAATTTTTTTTAGTGGAATTATAATCAAAAGGTTTTGAGAGCAGATAGCCGCCCATATTTTGATTAAAGTCCGTTATTATATGCGTCTGATTTCTAATAAGGTTGTTGCTGATAATTAACTCACTGTCGTCATCCGTCAGCACCGTTTCTTCAACTGGTTGTTCAACGATATTTATTTCTTTTTTGCAGGAACTAAAAGCAGAGGCAAGCGCTGCTGCAGCAATCAGAATGGCTACGATCTTCATCCTAAGAAATTTGGCCTGAACTGCACAATAATTATGCCCTTGTATGGCAAGTTCAATTAAATTTTTAGTCTAAAGTTGAGCCAATTTAGATTATGAAAGCTTTGAAACGAAAATCCCGGTCGCATGTACAAACCGGGATTTCATAATAAAGAAGGCAATTCAAATTACGGTTGTTTTATTGTTTTTTAAATTGCAGCATCCATTCATAGATATTTTTGTTATCATGTTTATAACCGGGATCGGTGGCTCTTGACCAACAGTTATGACCTTTGGCAGAAAAGATAGTTTTCTTCACCGGCACTTTTGGAGAATAATTATTGATCATGTTCACGAAGTTGACTGTTTTATGAGATGGAACGACATTATCAAACTTATTATGAAATGCCCAAACCGGTAATTTACCATTTGCAATAGACCTTGCCTTGCTTGAATTGGGGTTTGTACATTCTGCCATAGGAACGATTGCTGCAAGTTTATTAGGATATTCTGCAGCATAATTCATAACAGCGCCACCTCCTAAACTTAATCCCGCTAAATAAATTCTTGAAGGATTAACGCGATACTTCTTTATTGCGTGATTGATCAGTGAATTTATGTCCTGCGGACTTGGTTTGTGTTTAAACTGAGGTGCAATAACAATAAATGAAAATGAATTTCCATTTACCTTAACCGTTTTTGGAAATTTGTCCGTCTGTATCAAACGTGGAATAGAATTTTTTGTTAGTTTATACAGTTCCGATCTTCCATTACCGCACAAACCGGCGCCATGCAAAGTGATCAACAAGGGATAATCTTTATTTGTTTTGCTGTAGTTAGCCGGTTTTGACAAAAGATACCCACCAATATTAGAATTGAAATCAGTTTTGATCGCTGTTAACCGTTTGAGTTGACTGTTCGAGTGAATAATTAAATTACTTGTGTCCACGTAAGAGAGCACCGCATCGGTAACGGGTTCATCAACCAGGTTTTGAACATCATTTACTTCTTTCTTACACGACATGAAAGTGCTTACCAGCACAGCAGTTGCAGTTAAAATGTTTACGATTTTCATGTGAAAAATTTTTGCCGCAGTGCACAACAACTATGCCTTTATAAATGTCATTTATACATTTCTTTCTTGCACCGAAGAATAGTATTGAGTTACCGAAACAAAATTCTCAAAAATGGAAATTTTAGTGGGGTGTGATAGAATTGGGAAAAATGAATGCCATTCAAAAATTTATGAATATTAGTAACTTTAGGTGTAATGTTATTGTTGTTTCTTAAAATTTTGTTTTGAATTTCAAAAGCAAAAAAACAGAAGTATTATTTTCTTTAGCAATTGCAAGCGCAATGGAATTGATGTTTTGTTTCCGTTCAACATTCGGATATGCTATACCTAAATCTATACAGTCATTTTTTATGACGATGGGAATCGTTTTTTTTATAGCAACAGGATAAACTATGCCAAGGACAAGAAGAAAGATAATTCTTAAGTACAAACAATTGACAAGAAAAGCGAAATAAAAAAGCTCACTTAGTTTAAATGAGCTTAATGCAGAAGTGAACCGGATTGGATTCGAACCAATGACCTACTGCTTAGAAGGCAGTTGCTCTATCCAGCTGAGCTACCGGTCCATAATTGAAACGGTCGCAAAAGTAATTTTTAATTAGTTTGCATCCAAACCATTTCTGCATGGATGTAAAAATTGAAGAAAGCTGGAAACAAGTTCTGAAAGATGAATTTTCGAAACCTTATTTTTTACAGATCGTTACGCATTTAAAAACAGAAAAAGCAACATCTGCTATTATTTATCCCCCGGGTCATCTAATTTTCAATGCGTTCAATCAAACACCATTTAACAAGATAAAAGTAGTATTGATAGGGCAGGACCCTTATCATGGCAAGGGGCAGGCCATGGGTTTATCTTTCTCGGTGCCCAAGGGTGTAAAACCACCGCCATCATTGGTAAATATTTTTAAAGAGTTACATGCAGATACGGGTTTACCCATTCCTTCCACCGGCGATCTGACGCCATGGGCAAGACAAGGTGTTTTATTATTGAATGCTTCACTAACGGTAAGAGCAAATGAAGCAAACAGTCATGCTAAAATCGGATGGCATCTTTTTACAGATGCAGTTATAAGAAAAATATCAGATGACAAGGAAGGCATCGTTTTTCTACTCTGGGGAAATTTTGCCAAAGAAAAACAGGTGCTGATTGATGAAACAAAGCATCTTGTTTTGAAAGCTAATCATCCTTCTCCTTTTAGTGCAGACAAAGGTTTTTTCGGATGCCGCCATTTTAGCAAGACGAATGAATATTTGGTTAAAGAAGGTAAAGATCCAATTGACTGGCACTTAGATTAAAAAATTTTATTTCAACTAACTGCAAGCTAACCTTCTTCAGAAAGCTTGCAGTTAATACCGAAAGATGCCAAAAGCTATGCAGATGAACGTAATGCGACGCAACGAAGATGCTATAAAAACTACAGCTCGTATCTTAAAAATAAAAGCTTCTTTTGTTAAGGCACTACAATTTTATTGTTCACTCTGTTTATGTCTGCCATTCTCATGCTTGGATCAATTTCTATTTCTTTTATATCGTGAACTGTTTTTGAAACAGGCAGTTGGTACTCAGGATGCGTCCACTTCCATTCTTCGTGTACAGTACGAGGAGTATTTTTGTCTTCATCAGGTTTTGCGCCATACATCAGGTTCATAGGTATATAATGTAATTCTTTTGAGCCATCTTTATACGTTATCAAAACATCTATAGGCATTGGCATTTCACCCAATCGTTTTAAAGTGATGGTTGTTTTGCCATCCACAACATCCACATTACCTAAAGCGTAATCAATTGTTTTGGTTGTGTAGATCCAGTATTCTTTATACCACTGTAATTCAATGCCGCTTACTTTTTCTGCTACACGAATAAAATCGTTTGGATTAGGGTGCTTGAAGCGCCATTCGCGGTAATATTCCAATAATATTTTATCAAGATTTTCATGACCTACGATATAATCAAGCTGAGCAAGAAATACCGCACCTTTGCCATAAGCCGCAGCATTATATGCATAATTGGTATTATAATGATCGGAATGTGTGCTCATTGGTTCTTCCTTACCACTTTTTACCAGCCGGAAATAACTGTTGTAACTGCTGTTGTACCAAAAGCCGGTGTCATTTCTTAAATAACCCATTACACGACTTTCGGCATAAGAAGTAAAGCCTTCGTCCATCCAGGGATATAAACTTTCGTTTGTGCCCATCATTCCCTGGTACCAGCTATGCATCCATTCGTGCATTGCTGTTCCTATACTTGCGTTTTTCATCAATGTAGCCATTGGATATTCCATACCGCCATCGCCACCTTGTATAAAAGAATAATTTTTATAAGGATAAGGTCCGAAAGTTTTTGCCATATATGGATAAGCAAGAACGGTTGTGTCTAAAACTTTTTGCCATTTTGCAACAGCATCAGGAGCTTTTTTGAAAACATAATAAAGCAACGGGCCGTTTGGCATTTGATGTTTCAGCATGGTGTAATCAGGATCGGCAGCCCAAACAAAATCATGAACATTTTGTGCGCTGAATTTCCATGTTAATGTATTTGATTTTGTTGCGGCAACTTTTACACCTTCGTCTTCATAACCAAAACCAATTTGATTGGCGTTTTGAAGCGTTCCCGACCCTGCAAGCATATAAGTTTTATCAATCGTGATGTTTACGTCATAATCTCCCCAAACACCATAAAATTCTCTTGCTATATAAGGATTTGCATTCCATCCCTGGTAATCGTATTCAACCATTTTCGGGTACCACTGGCTCATACTGTAACGAACACCTTCTGCATTGTCTCTTCCGCTTCTTCTTATCTGCACTGGAACTTGTGAATAAAAAGCAACATCCAAACTTATTTTTGAATGAGGGAGAATGGGCTTGCTTAATTGTACTTCAAGAATCGTTTCATGATAAATAAGCTTTTGTTCTGCGTTGTTTATCTTCACATATTTCACGCTATCATATCCAATTTCATCCGGCGTTAATTTGCTGATGCGATCTGTTACACGTGAATCCCAGTCATATACCGCATTGCCGTTCCTGTCATAACCCAATAAAATTTTTCCAAGTTCCCTGCTTCTAGCATCCATCATGCTGTTAGGCTGAAAAGCATTCCAGTATAAATGGAAAAAAATGCGGTTTAGCGTATCGGGTGAATTATTCCAATAATCAATTTTTTCTGATCCTGTAAACCGGTTGGCTTCAACATTCATTTTTACATCTATGCTATACTTTATCTTCTGCTGCCATCTGTCCGGCTGAGCATTAACACCAATAACAAAAAGACAAAATGCAAAACAGATCGAAAGAGATTTAGTCATCATAAAAAAATTTAACTGCTAATGCTGCAAATGTATAGGCAAATGCTGTTAAATGAAGATGGATAACATCTTTACAACAGAAATCTTTCCTAAAAAGATTGGATTAGAGACTTAAGTTGATTATAAGGAAACTTCCTTTTTTAAAGCTTGTATAGAAAATTTATTCAAAAGTTGAGTTTACAAATTTCACATCAAACGTATTTTCTTCAAAACCAATCGGCCAATTTTTTCACCTTGTACTTTACCGTTTTCAATTGCTGCTCTATAGTGAATGCCGCCATATAAACGGCTTATTGCAGCTTCGTTTGCAGCTTCTGTAAAAGAATTAAAAGTACGATCAGGTAAACCGTATTCATATTCGCTGTTGTCAACAAAGGCTATGTTATCACCTAAGATTTCTGTTAACACAACAGCAATGGCAGCAGATACAACGCTATGACCGCTTGTATATTCAGGAAAAGGCGGTGTTTGCAATAAAGGCTTCCAGCTTTCATCAATATAAGCATTGATATAAGTTTCAGGGCGAATAACATTACTTCTGAATTTTTCGTCCCAGCAACTAATAAATACATCATACATGGCAATAGAAACCATCGTGTAAGTTGCCAATGTTTTGATGAATGATGTGTTTGTTTGCTTTGTTACAATGCCGGTAATGGAAATCCAGTGACCACCCGGAGATATTTTTTTGGTAGCAAAATTTAGATGACCACTTATGTTTAGATAAAAAGGATTGCAATCCCAAAAATTAGCAATATCTCTTTGCAGAGGTGTAAGTGAAACGCCTGCTTTATAAACTTCATACGCTTCCTCATAAAAAGGTGTTCCTTTTTCTTTGCTGAAACTTAGCGCCGAGGGCGGTTGAAACTGCGAAGAAGAATCTAACACCAAAGTTCTCATTTTAGACCAGTAAGGTTCAATTGCAGACATATAACCTGGCGGCGTGGGAATCCATTTACCTTCATCTTTTTTTAAAGTGTAACGCTTTATACTTCGTGTTTCTTTGTATTGATCTTTTGCTGACCACGCCATAATGCTATCACTTACCGTTTGTCCCCACTTCAATGAAGCATCAAATTTATTTTTTGGAAGATGCTTATATTTTGAAAGAATAACTTGCAAAGAGTCTTCCATCATGTCTTCAGAAAAAACAAGTCTTTTTCCTGTTTGAAAAAAAGCATATAAAGAGGCGAGCTCAAAATCAACATCATTAATTGATTTTTTGTATTGAATATGCGGAAAGTTTTTGATCTGTTGATAGAGAGAATGACAACCCGGATAAGCGGGCAAAGCAGCTTCATAAGCTGCTATGTTTGCATAGGTATAAATGCGACTTGCAACCGGGGGAGAAAAAATATCTGAAACAATTACTCTTGTAAGTGTTTGTTCGGCCTCGTGTAATGCAATTTTAGCCAGAACTGAATCAGAATTTGCTCGTACAGAAGTAAATGTGTTCACAAAAATTATACTGCATAATATAGCCTTCATGCTAAAATCTTATAAAGGGATTTATTTATTGATTCTAATAACCTCAACCTCGCCATCATTTTTGGCCAGCACAAGCAATCTGTTGTTTGTGTTGCTATTTAATTCTACCATATTTCTTATATCGCCATTTGCAAACAAATTACAATCGGCAGAAGAAACTGCTTTAAACTCATTTTTTTCTATGCCTTTCAGTAAAGTACCAAAGCTTGCATCATTTTTTCCAAGCTGCACTTTGTTTGGAAAAAAGTTACCAGTTGTAATAATGTCTTTCTTTCCATCTTTATCTATGTCATCAACTACAATTCCATAAACATTTGAAAACTGTGCTTCCATTGGTAATGGTTTTATATTGAAATGATTATTTCCATCATTCACTAACATCACAGATGCAAGCGTATGGCAATAGACTTTGTAAGATTTTTCTATTGCATCTTTGGGAAACATATCTTCAATCGTTGCATCGGCATACAATTTATAACGATTATATTTTTTTCTTAATGGAAGCAATTGATCGAGCATTTCATCTCTTGATGCCAAAGGATAACTTTTGCCTTGTATATAATAACAAAGTATAGGATCAACAACATCATTGTTATCAAAATCGGCAGCATAAATTAACATCGGATGAGCACTGTCTGCATTAAGCTGTTCATTCAGTCCGCAATTGCCTATTATATAATCTGTGTCTCCATCATTATCTATGTCATCTGCTTTTATTGCAGACCACATTCCACCGGTATTTGCCAAACCTGCTGTTGAAGAAATATCTGTAAGTTTTCCTTTTTCATTATTGAATAACATTATTTGCATCCAATCACCGGCAATGACTAATTCAGGATAACCATCATGATATAGATCAGTCCACAAAGCGGTAGTAACCATTCCGGGTTTTCTTAATGATGGCGTTAATTGATCCGTAACATCTGTAAATTTTATTTCACCACTTTTTGAATCATTTCTTAATAAGTAAGACGCAGCAGGCAAAGGGAAAGAACCCGGCACTGCTCTTCCACCAACAAACAAATCGAGATCTCCATCTTTATCAAAATCACCAACAGCAACAGCTTGTTTATTGCTTAACATTTGCGGAAGTACACTTGTGGCCTTAGTAAAATTTCCTTTGCCGTCGTTTATGTATAATCTATCCTGGTATTCGATCGAATTTTCTTCATATTCATTACCACCACTCACTACGTACAGGTCTTCATCGCCGTCATTGTCTGCATCAAAGAAAACTGCGTTTACATCCTCACTTTCCTTATCCGCTTCCCATGGATTACTAACCGCCTCCGAAAAAGTGCCTTCTGCTGATTGTAAAAATAATTTTCCGGATTGTCCGATAGCGCCACCGATGAAAACATCTTCTTTACCATCACCGTTCACGTCTGCTTTTGCAAGCGCAGGTCCCATTCGTGAAAGTTGGTAGGGAATTAATACTTCACTTTTGAAATCAACAAAATCATTTTCGGTATGCTTAAAATGAAGTCCCAGGTTTTGAGTTACATCTGTAAAAATTTTAGAAGAACTGCTTTTGTTTTCAGTTATTTTTTTCTCCGAAGCGTCAGCCTGGTTACACATCAAATTCTGATCTGCAGAAGGATTTCTAATAACTGTTTTTTTGGAATCGGGCCAGTAAATAATAACAGAATCTATCAATGCACCATCTCCTAAGCCAAAATGCAATTTAGAAGATGTTGAAGATTGAAAACCACGTACGGGAAATAATTCCTGGTATTGCTTAATTCCACTCGCATATACATATACTTTGCTTCCAAGTGCCTGCGTGTTATAATTATTTCCCTCAAGTGTAAGATCAATGAAATGTTTTTTTGAAACTTCATTAAGATTATTCCTGTAGACAAAAACCGGATCATTGTTATTGCTTACAATAATATCCAGATCTCCATCATTATCCAGATCAGCATATATGGCACTACCGGAAACGGAAGGAAGATACACTCCCCAACTATTTGTTACATTTTTATAGGTGAGATCTTTATTATTTTGAAACATGTAATTACTAATCTTGTTAGAGGGCATTTTTTCAACGAGACTCATCGTTTTAAAATCAAGATTGCCTTTTGCTGCCTCATTTAGTTTTGCTTCTGCAACCGTATATTTCAAAAAATCAAGATCAGTATAATCACGTAAATAGCCATTGGTTACATACATATCTTTCCATCCGTCATTATCAAAATCTGCAACAAGAGGACTCCAACTCCAATCCGTATTAGAAATGCCCGATAGTTGCCCTATCTCGCTAAATCGCACGTTCCCTTTATCATCTTCTCCACGATTCAATTGCAGCATGTTTCGCATTTGCTGATCATAATAACCGCTGTCAATCAACAAATGATATTGGTCATATTCATCAGGGCCTTTCAATAATTTTTGCCGATGGTTATCTTCAGGCAACATATCCAAGGTAAACACATCCGGCAATGCATCGTTGTTATAATCAACAATGTCGCAGCCCATTGAAAATTTAGAAATATGTGAGAAAGAAGATCGAAGTGATTCGGTAAAAGTGCCGTCGTGATTATTCAAATAAAAATAATCCTGCTCTGTATAATCAGATGTTGTATAAATGTCAGGCCATCCATCACCATTTACATCTGCTATCGAAACGCCTAATCCAAAATTCAAGGAATTATTTACAATCCCTGCAGCAAGTGTAACATCTGTAAAATACATTTTTCCATTTGCATCCCTGTCATTACGCAATAACCTGTTGCCAAAACGCATATCCGGTGTTGATCTTATCTTTCTTGTATTTAATAATGCATTGTAGGTATGATTCGAATGATTGAGTAAAAACATGTCTAAATCACCATCGCCATCATAATCAAAAAAAGCAGCTTGGGTAGATTGCGTTCCCGGCGCATCAAGTCCATATAATTTTGCTTCCTCTTCAAATACAGGAATGCCATCCTTAACACCTTTGTTTATAAATAATTGGTTGGAAAGTTTTTCCGGGTCGTCATATTTACCCGAATGACAAACATATATGTCAAGCAAACCATCACCGTTCACATCCACTATGCAAACACCTGTTGACCAGGTACCATTTCCCTGGATTCCCGCCGCCTTCGAAATGTCTTCAAATTTAAAATTGCCTTTGTTCAAGAAGAGCTTATTCTTAACCATATTGCCGGAGAAAAAAACATCCTGCAAACCATCGTTATTAAAATCGCCCACACCAACACCTGCACCGTTATACATATATTCATAACGAAGCACGTTGAGCGAATCATCTTCCCTTATTTTATTGATAAACGATATACCGGTTTGTTTTTCACTCATTAAAGAAAACATCGGTATATTCTTATTTTGTGCTGCTGTATGTAGGCACAAAAAACAAAACAAGAAAAAAGATAGTTTGTTTATTCGTTTCATTATTGTCGAGATATGAATAGTTATTTTTTTGTTAGCCGGCTTTCGTAATGCTATTAAACTTTTGTTGTGTCACTCACTTCAACGTCTTGCTCAATAATGAACTGAATGCAGAAGAGTGCGACGCAACGAAAGTTCAATAGGTGATTCGTAGGCAGGCTCATAACCTTTTTATTCCAGACTTATATTCTCATCTCCTGGCTGGTAGGGCAGAAAAACCATCATTAAAGTCATCATTTCATCTGTAGAGCGCATATCTCCAAACGACCACACCGGCAACGGCGGATTATGCGGGTTGGCCGGGTTCGAAGCCCTGTTATCATAAGTTCCCTGTATGTGAATTACCGAACCTTTTGGTATCCGTGTTAATTTTCGAAATCTATATATTTCCTGCCAGCGAAAATCCCAATCGGGAATATTGACAAGATGCGTTGTATCACCGCCCGGTTTAATAATATATGCCGTAAATTCTTTACCTATATAATGCATGTGCGGCCATACATACATGACTGAAAAATCTTCAGCCGGATTTGTTATATCTAAGGTGAATGTTTTTACTTCATTTGGTTTTATAAAAAATGGCGAAGGCTGAATAGATTTTTCGCCAATTCCACCGCTGCCGAAACTTATTACTTTAACTGCTCTTTTAACTGGTGTTTCCTTAAAGAAAAGATTTACACCGCAAAGGCTTTCTTCATCTACCGGTGTTGGTGCAAAATGAACCGTTAATAATATAACACCACGTTTGGGTAACACCCATCCAAAATCTTTTGGATAATATTCATAGGTTGAGCCGGGAATCCAGCCGCCATAATAAGTAATGGTTTTGCGATATGGTTTATACTGATCGAATTTTGTACGATCATCTTCTGTTAAATTGATATAATTATCCGTGTTATACAAATTAATCGAAGTATCTGAAACTTCATGCACTTCGTAATTTGCATGATGAACCAGTTTTTTATTGTTGCTGTAAAATTCAATTGCTTCGATATTGGCGGAGTCTTTCAACTCAAATGGAATTTTAAAAATTACAAAACGTTCGCCGTTGTCGCCTTTTACTAAAAAACTATCCTGCATTTTTAAAACAAGATCAGGTTTTCTTCCATAACCCGTTCCATTTACAATGTCTTTTGACGTTTCCGTTTTTTTACCTTCGTTTCCTTTTGGTGTTTTGCTATCAATCCATTTAACTACAAGATCTATTTCTTTTTGCGATAAAGAGCGATCGTTTGCAAAATGAACGTATTTGTTATCTGCTTTCCACGGTGGCATATAACGGCTTTGAACGACTTCTCTAATAAAGGAAGATCGTTTGGTAACATCGTTATAAGTTAATAAAGAGAAAGGTGCACCGCCACCAGGATGATGACATACAGCACATTTTACCTCGATAATAGGTGCTATATCTTTGTAATAAGTTACTTCCTGAGCAGAAAGTCTTTGAAAGGTTATCAATGCCAATAGCAGGAACAAACAATACTTCATTTTAATAATCATTGATCTTACAACCGACAGGTTCTGTTTTTTTTATTTTTACAATAGCAGATTTTAAGCTTTGGTTTATGGCATTTTCAAGGTAATGTTGTGATGCCTGCAATCTTTGCTTTCCAAGGCTTTGCGCCCAATCGTCAATAGCACCAGTATAAATAAGTGTTGCTTTATCATCCAGCAAAATGACCTGCGGTGTAACGGTAGCCTGAAGATAATGCGTTAGCTTTTGCTCTCTATCAATCATGATATCGTGGGCAACACGATATTTTTTGATAAAATCTTTTACATCATCCGTTGAATATGCTTTGCCTGGAATGATGCCAATAAACTGCACTTGTTGATGATAATCCTGCTGAAGTTGGTTTATTGTTTTTGTATAATTACGACATAAGGGACATTCAGGAGATAAAAAAACAAAAGCAGTGAGAGGTTTATTCTTAATATCTGCAGTAACAAATTGTTCTACTTGAACATTTTGCAATTGAAAGGAAGATATGATAGCTGCATCAAAACGTTGAGTGGTTAATTGTGCATTCACATGGCAGAAGGCTGCAAGGAAAACTGCTATATAAATCATTCTCTTCATATTATTCCATCCGCCTTTATAAAATGAACTGATTAAAACCGGGAAAAATTTTCAACTTACACGGATCAGGCTTCACTAAACGATGTTATGAAAAACAATAAGCAACACCAAAAATCCGTCTTATTTTTTAAAATAAATAACCTTCTGCATTTTACTGCAGAAGGTTATTTCAACAATATGAAATTATGGTTTATCCCACCACACTCTTCCAAAAGCATCGCCTAAACCAGCCCCGAAGTTTGGATCCTTCAGCATTTCATCATAAGCCGCTTTTTGATTTTCGTAGTTTGCATCTGCCGGAAGTTTAGATGATAACGGAGCACGACGTGGCAACGTCATAACAGCGCCATTAGACTTCAGCACATCCCATGCAAGAACTGAGTTTGTATTCGGATAGCCTGTTCTTTTCCACCATGCCCAAGCTTCCTGTGGCTGGCGGAAGAAGTCAAGATAAGCCTGGCAAGCTATCTGGTCACTTGCCTTTGAAGCATCAAAAGCAATACCTGGCATTGCGAGATAATTTGTAATCTCATCTGCTGAAACAGAGGTATAACCAGCGATCTTTGCTGCCTTTGCTCTCTGATCGTAGAAAGTGATAGAAGCTGTAACGCCTTTATTATACCATTCGCTTACATTATCGTTCGTAAAACCTCTTGCTGCTAAGTCAGCACGGATGAAGCAGTATTCTGCATAAGTAAGCACAGGGAAAAATCCTACGCCATCACCTACACCATTACCATCACCTTCATCGAAATTAGGTGTAAACAAACGATGTTGTAATTCTGACAAAGTATCTTCTGCTTTATATAAAGGAGTGTTAGCAGGAAGTTTGGCATCATCAGGGCTTGGAAAACTTCCAAGGTAATTACCCACTTTATTCGGACGATAGAATATTCTTAAGCGTGGATCTTGTTTTGACTGAAGGAAGTTAAGAACGGGTCGGCCTGCTACAAAACCATCAGGATTGTAGTTGCCTGTACCGTCAGCATAACTTGGGCCTACATATAATACCCAGCTATCTTCTACTGAACCCATTTGATTAGAAGCATCAGCTAAAACTTCGGCTGCGATCGCTTTTAATTTGTCAGGTTCCTGTTTCATTAAACGCGTTGCGATTTTCAATCTTAAAGCATTTCCAGCTTTGATCCATTTGTTAATCTCGTCGGCATAAGTGCCATAAAAAGGATCTTTTGCTTTAAAGTCAACTTGGTTAGCCGCAGAAGATTTTAAACCTGCAACTGCATTTTTTATTTGCAGGTCAAGTGTATCAAACAGGCCTTGTTGACTGTCGTATTTTGGCGTTAATGTTCCACCATATCTACCCTGGAAGGCTTCGGTATAAGGAATACTTCCATTGATGTCGCTTACATAAAAAGTATAATAAGCTTTAAAAATGGTAGCTACATTTTGAAGATTGGCATATTTAGCCTGGTCTTCTGGACTCATAGTTGCGATAATGTGTGGAATATCTGCTAAGTCCCTTCCTACAGTGCCATAATAAACACCGTAACGATAGTTGAAGTTACCGGTTGGGTTGGTAAAGTTGGGTGAGTTACCAGCTAAGTTGGTAGTGTATTGTAACCAGAAATTTAAAGCACGATAAACATCATAGAAATATTCAAAATCGTTCTGGCTTCCTACAGCCGCAGCAAGAAGCTGCTCTTCAGGAGCTATTGAATACAAAGTGTTAGGATCAATATTTTCCTTCACGAAGTTTTCTTTTTTACAGGAAACAAACATCACACCTGCTGTAAAAAAGAGTATTATAAGTTTTCGTTTCATAATGTTGTTTTGATTTTTTTAGAAAGTAGCATTTACTGTAAATCCTAAGCTTCTTACATAAGGAAGACCGCCATACTCTGCAAAGCCTGAAGCTCTGTTTGTATAAAAGCCTTCGGGATTGATACCATCTTTTGCCGTTTTATAGAGATAACCGAGGTTTCTGCCAGTAACAGATACACGCAGACTATTCAATTTAATTCTTTGAGAAAACTTAGATGGTAAATTATAACCAAGAGAAACTTCACGAAGTGCAACAAAAGAATTTTCGAAAATAGAATACTCTCTTATACCACTTGACCACTGTGATAAATTCTCATAATAAGCGTAAGCCGGTATCGGTGTTAGATAACCTTTCGCAACAGCGTCAGCATATAACATGCCGCCAAGGTCAACAACATTACCCTGCGCATCAGTTGCTTTAATACCATCGTTCAAAACGCCATCAGGTATAATACCATCATTACGTTGTACACCGTTTGCATCAGTAAAGGCAATACCACCGGAAGCAGCATCTCTTCCATATAATGAATTTGCTAAGCTTCCTGCAGCAGAACCATATTGATGTGTAGCAGAAGCCATCAAACCACCGATCTTTCCGTCAATCTGGAAACTTAGATTGAAATCTTTGTAAGACAACTGTTGTATTGTGCCTATCATGAATTTTTCCATGATGTTACCCAATGTTTTCTGTGTTCCATCATAGTCCTGCGAACGCATGAATGTGTAGTAGTTGCCGGTAGTTCCATAAGGTGCACCACCAATAACTCTTTTGCCGTTGTTTACATTATCTATTGGTTTTCCTTCAGCATCTCTTGCCTGGTAAGTTGCAAAGGCATACCCGGTTATAACAGTACCGTATTCCTGGCCAACTACAGCATAGGCCTGTACGTCTGCACCAAACGCTAACTCAAGACTTTTTTGTGTGGTACCGGGTACAAGTTCAAGAATTTTATTTTTGTTTCTTGTAAATGTTACAGTAGCATTCCAGTTAAAATTCCTGGTTTTTATAGGTGTAGCTGTTAATAAAAGCTCGATACCCTGGTTTTGGATATTACCTGCATTTACAGTAGTAGATGATATACCACTTTCACTTGCAGTTGAAAGATCAAGAATTTGGTTAAATGAATTTTTCTTATAGTAAGCAACATCCAATCCTAACCTGTTATTCAAAAATCTGAATTCACCACCAACTTCAATTTCACGGGCCAATTCATTCTTCAAATTCTGATTGCCTAAAGTATTTCCGTTGAAAGTATATACAGATTGGTTACCATTAGCAGCATTGTTAAATGAACCTGTTAAACCATAATAACCTGTGTTATTAGTTGCATACGCATTTGCATCGTAACCTGTCCAGCCAATGCTTGCTCTTAATTTACCATAAGATAATACAGAATTACCTGTTTTGAAGGAAGGCAATTCAGTGAATATCCATGCTAAACCTAAGCTTGGGTAAGTATAACTGTAATTACCGTGATTGTCACGATAAGTTAATGCTGAAGACCAGTCGTTTCTTACACTAAAGCTTGCAGTTAACATATTTTTCCATGTCAAATCGCCATAAGCATACAAAGCATCCAATCTTTTGGTAGGATAAGCACCATAATTGATCTCTGTTTTAGGCTGGTTTACAGAATTGGAAATAGTATAAATACCAGGTATTTTTAAACCACCATCTGTATAAGATTTTTGAATAGCGCCACCTAAGTTGCGATAAGTTTCACCACCTGCGGACAAGGTCAGGACATAATCTTTTCCTAATTCCTTATTAACATTTAGTAAAGCCTGCACCCTCATGTTCTTGTAATTGATATTGTCCAATTCGTAAGCACCACCACTAAAGCCTGCTCCGGAACCTCTCTGCCTGTTCTCGAACTTTGCATTATACGTATTTACATTACCACGAACCAAAACATTCAGCCATGGAGTAATATTGGTAGTTATATCCAAATTTGCAAGAAGGTTATCTTCACTTTGGGTCTTATTGATCTCGAAATAATTCCAGAAGGTATTCGCTAAATAGTAAGGGTCTTTCGCAGCACCGCTTTTTCGTCCACCTAATGCAGTATCAATATAATTATTGCGATAATAATTAATCGGAGCATTTCGTGCCATATAATAAACAAATGCAAACAGAGGACTGTTATTACCACCTTGAAGTATCGGATTTTTAATTCTGCTGTTTGTATAGTTTACACTTGCATCTAAGGATAAGAACTTAGTTAATTTATGTGTTGCTCTTAACGCAAAGCTATTACGCTTCAAATCGTTGTTTGGCTGCACACTTGTGTTATACAAGTTCGAATATGAAAAACGGAAAGTGCTGTTTTCATTACCACCTTCCATAGCAACGTTTGTATTAACATATTTTCCTGTCTGGAAGAAATCGAGCGGGTTATTAGCTACCCAGGGAACAATTCTACCGTCGAGATCTTTAACCATGCGGCCATCAAACTTTGGTCCGTAAGAATAACCACCAACGTAAATACTTGCATCCTGAGGAACAAGGTCATTACCCTGTGCATCTTTTTCGAAGTTTGGACTTAAACCACCGCCATATACATTCTGAATGTCGAACATCTTATAGGCATTATCAAAAGATTCAGTATGTGTAATAGAAACACCAATGCCTTTACGCGCATGTCCTTTCTTTGTAGTTATCAACAAAACACCGTTGATAGCTTTTGCACCATATAAAGCAGATGCTGCAGAACCTTTTAAAACAGTAATGCTTTCATAATCATCAGGGTTAAGGTCTTTCATGATATTTCCGAAATCCTGACCTGAACCCCAGGAGTCAGCACCTGTTGTACCTGGTTCGATCAAAATACCATCAATAACCACTAATGGTTGTGTATTCGGATCTAACCTTGCATTACCCCTGATTCTTATTCTTGAACTGGACGAAGGGCCGCCTGCACCCTGGCTGATAAATACACCAGCCACTTTACCCTGCAGGGCATTAACGAGGTTTGCATTGTTAGCTTTAGTGATCTCATCACCCTTCACCTGTGTTATAGAATAAGTTAACTTTCTTGTGTTGGTTCTGGCTCCAAAACCTGTAACAACAACTTCATTTAATTGGTTTGCACTGTTTTGAAGCGTTGCATTTACAATATTGTTCGAACCTACACTAACCTCCTGGTTCTGATAACCAATGGATGAAAAAACAAGAACCGCATTTTGATTCGGTACTGTAATTCTAAAATTGCCCTGGCCATCTGAAATGGTTGAGGTAGTTGTGCCTTTCACCGTGATTGTTACACCGGGTAAAGGGTTTCCGGTACTATCCTTCACAGAACCGGATATCGTTTTGGCTGCCTGTCCAAAGGCAACCGCACTTCCTATGCACAAGAGCATAAAAAGCATTAGTCGTAGCATTGTTTTCTTCATAGCAGTTTTTGTTTTATAAATGATTAAGCTCTCCGTTTTTAGATAAAAATCTCGTTCACTGTTAATTCAAAACCGTTTTTTCAGGTATAACTTTTCTTGTTTCGTCTTTTTTGAAATTTTCTATTACCAGGGCGGCTGCGCCAATAAGCTCACTTTCGTATCCTAAAACCGATACTTCTACATTTGTACTGTAGGCAAGACGTGGAATGCAATGTTCATTTATGGCTTGTTGAATAGGGGCTAGCCAAAGCTTCCCGGCAAGTGATC
This sequence comes from Bacteroidota bacterium, assembly GCA_023440945.1. GTDB lineage: Bacteria > Bacteroidota > Bacteroidia > Chitinophagales > Chitinophagaceae > JAEZRL01. The sequence continues at coordinate 1,912 of JAEZRL010000279.1, read as the reverse complement.
CTCTTCCGCTCAGAATGATGGTTTCGGGATTTAAAAGATGTATCAATATAGCAACGCCTCTTCCGATGTTATATCCTATTTCGGCTAAGGCTTCCACCGCAAACTGGTCGCCATTTCTCGCTGCATTTATTATTGCTTCCAAAGATTTTTCGAGTTGTTGAGCTGATAATTGTTCTACTGTAAGCGATGAAATACGGCCTGCTTTCAATCCCTCAATTGTATTTTGAACCAATACTTTTAAAGAACTTTCTGTTTCGAGGCATCCTCTTTTACCGCAGCTGCAAAGCTTATCGTTTGAAAAAAGAGGGATATGACTAAACTCTCCTGCAAAACCGTTATAACCTCTGAATAATTCCTGGTTAATTATCAATCCTAATCCTACGCCCCAGCCAATATTAATAACCATTGCATTTTTACTCTTTTTTGCAGAACCAAAACGAGATTCTGCAAGAGCAATAAGGCTGGAGTCATATCTATAAAAACAGGTAACCCTGTTTCCTTTGCAACCTGCTCGGTAATAGAAATTTTATCCGTCTTTAAAAAAGAATAATTCACTCCTTTTGCGCCATCAACAAAACCCGGCATTCCAATGCCAATACCGGCTATTTTATTTTTTGCAATTCCCGAGCTTTTGATAAACTCCGAAATTCTCTGAACCAAAATATTTACAGCCTCTTCATTTTCCGTTAAAGGCAATTCGTATTTCTTAACAGCAGAAACAAATTTGTTGTGCATGTCCATTATTGCCATTCGCGTTACAAACTGATCCATTGCAACCGAAACAATAAACTGCATGTCTTCTTTAATCGAATACATTAACGGCCTTCTTCCACCTTTTGATGGTGCAAACCCTTTCTCTAAAACACTTCCTTCTTCTATTAATTCATTTAGCAGACTGGTTATAAGGGGCAGGCTTAATTTTAAGTTTTCGCTTAATTCCGCGCAGGTTAACACCTTATTAAAATACAGCTCTTTTAAAATTTGTTTTTTATACCAGGTTTTCTTATTACTCATTCAGTTTTGGTTCTTCCTTTCTAATTTTTTGGAAAGATAGAAGAACTTCTTAAAAAAATTAAAAAAGTTTTTAAAAATTTTATCAAAACCTTAAAAACTTAGTTTAACAAACAAAATTTCGATGCTGAACTTGTAAAAGAAGCTCTGAATCTTATCAATTCTCGAGTTTTAAATCACCTGTAACCTTTAATTCTTGCTGTTACTTAAAGTTTAATATCATTTTATGAAGCAGACAGCTTTTAGCTGGTTTCCGTATCAGTAAATGCTGCTAACTTGCATCCCTTTAAAAATTAGGTATGGCTGATCTTTCAGAATTTGATGTAAATAGTGCCGGTAATCCCAATAACAACATTTTTGGTCTTCCATTTACAGAAGAGGATGCTCGTTTGATCATTCTTCCTGTTCCCTGGGAAGTAACCGTAAGTTCCGGAGCAGGAACGTCTCGCAGCATGGAGCAACTTTTTAAAGCAAGTTTGCAGGTAGACATTTTTGACGTTAATATTCCTGACGCCTGGAAACAAGGCTATTATATGCCTGAGATCAATAAAAAGATATTGATGAAGAGTGATTATCTGCGTAAGGAGGCCGAGTTATATATAGATTTTACAACAAAAGGTAATCACGTTGCGGATAATAAATTCATGTGCAAAAGCCTGAGAGAAATTAATGAAGGCAGTGTTTTTATGAACAACTGGGTGTATGAACAAACTAGGAGTTTTATCAAAGATGGTAAACTGATCGGACTTTTAGGCGGTGATCATAGCACACCTTTCGGTTATATAAAAGCGCTGGCCGAAAAGCATGGTGAATTTGGCATTTTGCAGATTGATGCTCATTGTGATCTAAGAAAGGCTTTTGAGCACTTTCATTATTCTCATGCGTCTATTATGTATAATGT